>JACNJI010000070.1 GCA_014382645.1 Verrucomicrobiota bacterium
CAGCCCGCCGCGTTCGTTGAGTTCGCAGAACCCGCCTCCGCTCCAACGGACGGCCTCTCCACGCCCCCCGGCGAGGCCGGCATGACAATCTGGTCCGATCCCGAGGCCGATCGCCTCAAGCCCCTCATCGCCGGCGCCCGCGCCCGCCTCGCGGAAGCCCAGACCGAGTTAGGCATTCTCAAGGCGAAAGTGGACGGCGCCCGGGCCCGCATCTTCGAGGCTCTCCGACCGCTCTACGAGAAGCGCGAGTCGCTCAACCTGCGAATCAAATTCCGCCGAATATTCATCGATACTCTTCTCAGCGGAGGGGAGGAAGAGGCCGAAGCCGTCGACGAGCAATTTCGACAAGCCGAGGAAGAAAATCGGCAAGAGTACGAACGTACCGCCGGCGAACTTTCGGGCAAAAAGAAACTCTCCGGCGAAGACCAGAAGCGCCTCTCCAAGATATGGAAGAAACTGGTTCGCGTCTTCCATCCGGACCGCCACCAGAAAGATGCCGAAAAAAGAAAACGCTACGAGCAACTTACCGCTCTCATAAACAGAGCGAAGGAAGACGGCGATCTCGACGCTCTCGAGGAAATCGCGGCAGACCCGGAAGCCTTCGCCCGGCGCCAAGGACTCGGCGAACTCGACCTCTCGGACCGCGAGGAGTCGGAGTCGCTCCGTCGCCTCTGGCAAGCTCTCCAGGCTGAGATCATATCCACCATCGAGGCAATCGAGGCAATCAAGCAAAGCCCGGATCACGAGCTTGCCGTCCTCGCGGAAAAGGACGAGTCCTTCCTCCCCGGAGTCATCTCCGGCCAAGAGGCCGAACTGGACCGGGAGATCGAAGAACTTTCGGACCAATCCCGCAAGCTAGGCGAAGAGGTTGAGGAACTGACCGGCGAACCACCTCCGGAATGATCCCCCCCGACGAAATCATCCCCTCCCGCCGGCACGAGCTGACCCGCTACGCCGGCGGCAGTCCCATCATCACGGGCATGGTCGACGACCTCCTCGTCATAGCGATAAAGAGCGGCGAGCAAACTCCGACGACTCTCGGCCCGACGGTCGGCTCCCCGTGGACCGTCCCCTACCTTTCTCTGGAAATGCTATGGTGCAAACCCGGCGCCTTCCAAATGGGAAGCCCCGAGGACGAAAAGAACAGGTGTGACGATGAAACTCTGCACGAAGTCACGCTTACCTCAGACTACTGGCTAGGCAAGCACCCCGTGACACAGGCCCAATGGGAGAAAGAGATGGGGAATAATCCAAGCCACTTCAAGGGAGCCAATCGGCCCGTGGAAGAAGTCGCATGGGACGAAGTAACTTCTTTCTGCGAGAAGCTTACTGAACTGGAACGCGAGGCGGGCCGCCTGCCTGCAGGTATGACGTACCAATTGCCCACTGAAGCGGAGTGGGAGTATGCCTGCAGAGCGGGTACTACGACGAGATTCGCCTTTGGAGACGAGTTGACTGAAAAGGATGCCAACTTTGGTGGAAATGTGGGAGAGACAACCGATGTAGGGAAGCATCCTGCCAACGCTTGGGGTTTTCACGATATGCATGGCAACGTATGGGAGTGGTGCGCGGATTGGTTTGAGGATGATTATCCAACAGGCAACGTGACCGACCCCACGGGTCCGGCGGTCGGCTCCTTCCGCGTCTATCGCGGTGGTTCCTGGAGCTACACGGCGAACATCGCCCGTTCCGCGAGTCGGTGCAGGCTCGTGCCCGCCCTCCGCCACCGCCCCCGCCTGGGCTTCCGCCTCAGTCTCCGACCGGCCAGCAAGGCGGAGCCTCAAGTACAAGTACAAGAGAAGGAGAGTGTCGCGGTATCCGTGAATGCCGGGACGGCTATCACGATCCGCGATCTCGGGCTGGATATGCTGTGGGTAAAACCCGGAACTTTCGAGATGGGCAGCCCTCCCGAGGAGGAGGGTCGTCTAGATGATAGAGAGACTCAGCACACTGTGACTTTGACAGAGGGCTACTGGCTAGGGAAACACCCCGTGACGCAGGCCGAATGGGAGAAAGTGATGGGGAATAATCCAAGCCACTTCAAGGGAGCGAACAGACCAGTCGAGAAAGTGTCTTGGGACGAAGTAACTTCTTTCTGCGAGAAGCGTACTGAGCTGGAGCGTAAGGCTGGACGTCTGCCCGCCGGAATGGCTTACCAACTACCTACCGAAGCTCAATGGGAGTATGCTTGTCGAGCAGAGATGAAGACGGCATTTTCCTTTGGCGATAGCCTGACTTCTGATCAGGCGAATATTCGTGGTGGGCCGGACGAGACAACCGACGTCGGCAAGTACCCTGCTAACCCGTGGGGCTTCCACGACATGCACGGCAACGTATGGGAATGGTGTGCGGACTGGTACGAGAAATTCACAAGCCGCGCAGTGAGCGATCCTGTCGGTCCTGCGGGCGGCTCCGCCCGCGTCCTACGCGGTGGTGCCTGGCACAGCACGGCGGACTCCGCCCGTTCCGCGATTCGGAGCGGGTTCGAGCCCGCCTTCAGCTTCAGCTACCTGGGCTTCCGCCTCAGTCTCCGACCGGCCAGCCAGTAGCGGAGTGAGCCGTAGGGAGCCGCCGGGCAGAGCGGAGCCTGCGCGGGGAGCGACTGAGGCCGAACGGAGCGCCGCTTTTTCTTCATCGCTCCGCCCTCAGGAACGGCATACCCGTGAGAAACTAAAGCACCCCGAAGGCGTCCCGATACTTCTCCCTGCTCGCCTTGCTGTAATCCGATCCGGCAAAGCACCCCTTCACCTCGCTCCCTTTATGCAAAAAATGGTACGGGGTAGGAACTATTATACGGTAATCGCGTGACGGATGTCGCGACCCCCGCCCCCCTAAAGTGATGCAAAAGACATCAGTAAACATTCACGGACGATACTGAACACATTGTAGCTTTCATTGTAGCTTTACCCATTTCGCATAGGGGATTGAAGCTACTCCCCGCATGTTTACTGAAATGGTGGCGAGACCCGGAATCGAACCGGGGACACAAGGATTTTCAGTCCTTAGTCTAACTGTTCCTTACTGTCCTCAATTGTCCTTGCATTCCTAGCGTAATCCTACTGTATAAGGGGAGTATAGGAGGTATTATGAGAAAATTGAAAGGACGAGACATGACATTTAAGGGCAGGAAAAGTGGCACCAAAAGTGGCACCAAAAAATCAAAGGATTCGATTTCTTATTGGGAAAGCAGGGTAGAGAAGAGGTCTTATTCCTACAAGGGGGAAACCCGGGATCGATCCGAGTATTCGGTTCGATTCAGTCTTCACGGCAAGCGTCGCCTTATCTCTCTGCAGACATCTAACAAGGCGATGGCCGCGGAGAAGGCTCGCGATCTCTATGTTCGGATACGAGCAAACGGTTGGTCGGTCGTGGACGAGGATGTTCCTCCACCCTTGCCGCGACTGGGGCATAGGGACGAACTGACCT
>JACNJI010000069.1 GCA_014382645.1 Verrucomicrobiota bacterium
GTGCGAGCGGGTGGACTACGAGCTGAGCATCATCGACTCGTCGGGTTTCAACGACTATTTCCTGATCGTGGCGGACTTTATAAAGTGGTCTCGCGAACAGGACATTCCGGTAGGACCCGGGCGTGGCTCCGGCGCAGGGTGCCTGGTCGCCTACTTGTTGGGGATCACCGATATCGATCCTTTGCGGTTCGGCTTGCTGTTCGAGCGATTCCTCAATCCCGAACGAGTTTCGCCGCCCGATTTCGACATCGACTTCTGTATGCGCCGCCGTGGCGAGGTGATCGAGTACGTGCGGGAAAAGTACGGGCGAGAGTGCGTGGCCAACATTATAACCTTCGGTACCTTCGGGGCCAAGATGGTGATGCGGGACGTGGCCCGAGTGCGGGACGTTCCCTTCGCGGAGGCGGATCGCATGGCAAAGATGGTACCCGACGACTTGAACATATCGTTGGCCGCCGCGATCGAGAAGAATCCCGAGTTCAAGGCGGAGTACGAGAAAAACCCGATCTGCAGGCAAATCGTCGACACGGGCAAGGTGATCGAGGGCATGGTGCGCAACGTCGGTACGCATGCGGCGGGGGTGATCATCGCCGACCGTCCGCTGCGGGAATTGGTGCCGCTTACCTTGCAGGACGGTATTTTGACCACGCAGTTCTCCAAGGATCCGGTGGAGGACTTGGGCCTGTTGAAAATGGACTTTTTGGGTCTGAAGACCTTGACCGTGATATCCGAGGCGGAGGCCCACGTGAGGCGGACCACGGGCGACGAAACATTCAGCGTGAGCGACGTGACCCTTGAGGACGAAGCCACCTTCGCCTTGCTAAACGATGCACAGACGATCGGCGTGTTTCAACTGGAGTCGGACGGCATGAGGCGTCTCTGCAGGCAGATGAACATCATGAACATCGATGAGATCATCGCCCTAATCGCCCTTTACCGGCCGGGGCCGATGGAGTGGATCCCCGACTATATCAAGGGCAAGGAGGATTCCTCCACCATTCGCTTCCCCCATCCATTGCTGGAGGATATCTGCGAGGAAACCTACGGCGTGATGGTGTACCAGGAGCAGGTTATGGAAGCGGCCAAGCTGGTGGCTGGTTATACCCTCGGCGGGGCTGATATTCTGAGGCGGGCAATGGGCAAGAAGAAGCCCGAGGAGATGGCCAAGCAACGCGAGATTTTTGTCAAGGGTGCCAAGGAAACCAACGATATCGACAAGAAGAAGGCGGACGAGATATTCGATATTTTGGAGAAGTTCGCGGGCTACGGTTTCAACAAATCGCACTCGGCGGCCTACGGGATAATCAGCTACCAGACGGCCTACCTGAAGGCGAACCACCCCGTGGACTTCATGGCGGGTGTGCTTTCCTGCGAATTGGGAAATGCGGAAAAGCTTTCCCACTTCATCGGGGAGTGCTCGGAAATGTGTATATCGGTACTGGGCCCGGACGTGAACGAATCGGGGGGAAGCTTCACCCCCGTTCACGGGAAAAAGGGCGATAAGGGGAGCATCCGTTTCGGTCTGGCTGCGGTGAAGGGCGTGGGCGACGTAGCATCCAGGTTAGTCATTGCCGAGCGGGAGGCGAACGGACCCTTTGAGAGCTTTAGCGATTTTGCCGAGCGAGTGGATCCGAAAGCAGTGAACAAAAGGGTGTTCGAGTGTTTGGTCAAGACGGGATCGTTCGATTCCTTGGGAGAGAATCGAGCGGCTTTGCTTATGGATCTCGATCGCATCATGGGGGAAGCCCAGTTGCGTCGGAAGGATCGTGATGCGGGGCAGGGCACCTTGTTCGATATGATGGGTGCGGATATGATGGATGCGGGTCCGGTTTTATCGCCGACCTCCGACTCCGATTCCGTAGGCTTCGGTACGGCCCAAGTGAAGGAATTGGACGAACTGGAGCAACTTTCCTATGAAAAAGAGTTGCTGGGTTTTTACCTTTCGGGACACCCCGTGGATACGCTTGGCGGACTTGGGGAGCTTGCTTCCGATGTGACGGCCAAGGATCTCGAGGCCGTGGAGGGCAAGCGCCCCTTCCGACTTTGCGGAGTTATCGCCGAGGTGGAAAAACGTTTTACGAAGAAGGATGGTCGCCCATGGGCACGCTTTAACTTGGCCGCGAAGGAGAAGGATTTTTCCCTTATGGTCTTTTCCGAGACCTACGAACAGTACGGAGTAAACTTGGTCGAGGGCGAAATCGTGATCGTGGAGGGTGTGGCTTCGGAAAGAAATGGCGAGACCCGCGTGAACGTCGTTTCTATCTTGCCTGCCGAAAGATCGCTGGCGAAGATTACCAAGGAGGTGACTTGGTTACTCGAACACGATAGCGAGCATGCAAAAGCTTTCATGCTGGAGGTTCATGCCGTCTCGGGAGAAGGCCGAGGACATACCCGGATGCATTTCGCCTTTGCCGCTGCGAATGGAGATGATGCCCTTGTTGCGGAAACTGATCCCCGGTTTACGGTGAGCTTCTCTTCCGAGGGGTTCAAGGCATTGCGGGCGCGTTCGGGTGTGATTGGAGCCAAGGTGGTCTTGGCACCGCCTCCTCCGCCGGAGGAACCTGCCTGGGCGAAGCGAGCCAAGCGCTGATGATGGTTTTTACTTGTTGGGGATGGAGCGGGCACGAGCCGCGGAAGTGGCAAGTGACATGGCTTGTTTCTCCGTTTTCAGTAGAATCGAAATGTAGTCTCTTCGCACTTGACCGTTTTTCTCGGCAAGTCTATTTTGGTCTGCTTTCTCTCATTCCATAAGCAATATGTCCGTTGAAATAAAGATTCGTAAGGGTGAAACCATGGACCGTGCCATTCGGCGCCTTAAGAAGCGTCTGGATCGCGAAGGTATTATTCGTGATGCTCGGGGCAAGCGGTATTTCGAGAAGCCCTCGGATAAGAAGCGTCGCGCCAGAGAAGTAGCTGCTTTCAGCCAAATGCTTCGGACGCGATACGAGAAACTTTAATTCTTTCTCATTTCTCTTTGTTTTTTTGCCTCGCACAACTGCGTGGCGTTCTTAGTTATTAGGTGTTTTAAACGCCTGTGTCTCAGCTAAGTCCCAGATTTACTCCGAATCTAAGAAAAGAGTGGGAGTTTTTTGATCGCGAGAATTCGAGTGCCCTAGAATATCGAAAATTGTGCCAACGTATGATCGACGTTGGCGATTCCCTTCTGGCTTATGACGTGGCGAAGGTTGGTTTGCAGAGATTTCCGGAAGATAGAACACTCAGCCAAAAAGCCGCCTCAGCATTGATTAACGCGGGCTCTCCTCTTAAGGCTACCCGTATTCTCGAAGAAATGGTAGCTGTGGGAGATCGCGACGTCGAGGCACATAGCCTCCTCGCCAGCGCCTACAAGGATTTATGGGAGTATGCTTCCGACTCCGATAGTAAGAAACGATACGCCGAGCTTGCCAT
>JACNJI010000295.1 GCA_014382645.1 Verrucomicrobiota bacterium
CCGATGTGGAAAGGTTCACAGGCGCGGGCGAAACCTTCTTGGGAGGTGTACGAGGTTTCGGACGAGGAGTTTCAGGGGCGGGAGCAGGCGAGGGTTCTCGAGAAGGTCCGGGGGCGGAAGTCGCCGTATCATCCTCCACGACTTTCGTAGTTTCTTCATCCTCCCCACACCCCGCCATCAGCAGGGCGACGAACATCGTAACAAGTAACTTCTTCATCTCGTTATTGTAGAGCTTTGCGATTGATTCGACTATTACAAGTTTCCGCTGATTTTATAACAGGTATTGGGTACGGCTACGGCCAAGTTTTATCCGCACAACTCGAAGAGCAGGTAACAGCCGTAAAGGGACGCAATTTCCGGTTTCACCTCTAATCGAAAAGCCAAGGGGATTCGCTTTTCCTAAAGTCGACCCGGAGGTTCTGCCGGGGTTTCCGGTTCTGGCGGGGTTTCCGGTTCTGGCGGGGTTTCCGGTTCTGGCGGGGTTTCCGGTTCTGGCGGGGTTTCCGGTTCTGGCGGGGTTTCCGGTTCTGGCGGGGTTTCCGGCGGGGGTTCGGTTCCGCCTCGTCCGTGGAATTCGTCTATTTGGTCGGTTTCGGCAAATCGGTTGAATGATGCCCGCTCCAAGGGTTGAGAGAATTTGAGAAGTAATTCCTCGTTTTCCCTGTCTAGATAAAAAATCTGGAGGAGTTTGGAGTGGGACTCGTTGACGAGCTTCTTGGAGTCGTCGAAGGGGGAGAACAATTCGGGCTGCAGGCGCTTGAGGTTACTGAGGGACTCGTCGAGCTTGGGCAGGAGGGCTTTCTTACGTTCTATCAAGCTGTCATCGGGAGCGGTCTTTTGGGTCTTGAGCCAAGTGTTTTCCTCAAGCAGCAGGGCGTGAACATCTTCACAAAGGCCAAGGTGTCGGACCAGTACATCGCAAGGTTCCATTCCCAAATGGTGGCGAAACGGTAACGAACCGTCAAAGCTAGAATTTCGGGATTGGGAAAAACAATCAAAGCTTGGCGGGGACAGGCGGACGGTTTACCCCGACTTGACACCCAAACGATTGGCGGACTGCCTGATGCTGCGAGTGTCCTCCAATTGCTCCCGGCGCCACTTGGCCATGCCGAAAACATACTTGAGGTATTTGTTTTCGATAACGCGTTTGGCGGCGGTCGCGCTCCCTTGGTTAACTTCGTCGCGAACCTCTTGATAGGTTTCGACTGCTTGTATGTATAGACCAAGCTTTTCCTGGCAGAGAGCAATTTGATAAAGAACGGGGACTCGCCAGTCCGGCGACATGTCGATTTCACGCATAGCCTCGTAAACTCGAAGCGAGGAATGAGAATCACCTTCCTCGAAAAACTTGTTTGCCAAATAGTTGCCGGTTTTCTTCTTCCAGTAAATCCAGAGTCCCTTCATGCGGGCAAGTTCGTTGTAATCCAAATCCTTGGCTGGTTTGCTTCTGACCTCCTGCTCAATTTCTTCAGGTCGGAAGGGGGCGCCTTCCAATAGGGCAAGGAGTTCGACAATCGCCATCTTGCGCGCATCGAGCTTATCGTAGGTAAGGGCGAGCAGATAGCGAGCCTCAGGAACGTACTGGCTCCGGGGAAAGCTCTCCGAGAAGCCGCGGAGGTCCAGCTTAACTTGCGTGAAATCTGCCTTGGGCAAGTTCTCCAACTTGGATTGACGCGGCATCGAAGAATCCGCCGACATTTGTTCCTCTAGCTTTATATTTTCTCGCGCTCTCCGATAATGCGAAAGAGCGTGCTTGAAAAGAACCTCGGCCCTATCGCTTTCATCCATGTCTTCTACGCGAATTATGCGGCCATAAAACTTGATTGCCCCATCGTAATCCTCGGCGTCGAGGTAAGTTGCGGCAATCTCGATCATCGCTTGCTTGGCCACGGCATCGTGGCGAGTTTGGCGGGAAGAGTAATCTTTATCGATATTACCCGAAGGAACCTCCGCCAAAACCATGGTGGAGTTCATGGCATCGTAAAACTTGTTACTTGCCATTTGATGCGCTCCCAATTTCCGATAGATTTTCCCAAGTCGGAAATGAGTCTCGGGAATGGTGGGAGCACCGCGTTTGACTCCTCTTACCCATGCCCCGCTGTCTCCGAGATCGGATCGCAGTTCGGAAATCCCCGGAGCCGACATGTATTCCTCAAAGGGGTATTTTTCGTCGGAAGCAAATTCCTCGAGAAAGCGCTCATAGGTTTTTGCGGCATCGACCCATGCACCATTGCGTTCGTGCATGCGTAGGAGCGAAATTAATATGTCGCGACGGTAGCGCTTGTAGTTAGGAAGGTTAAGACGCCCAAGAACACGATTACAGTAGGCAGTGGCTTTAAAAACGGAACGGGTGACGTAAGGATTGCCGGTGCCACCCGAGGCCTTTTTCGTTTCCGAGATGGCCTCTTCGATTTTTTGTTGCAGCTCCTCGTCCACTTCGTCGCCAAGGACTAAGTAGGGTTCCACGTCGATTTCGAGTTCCGGTTCGGCATTCTGCTGCTCGTAGAGATTAGGTGTTTCAATGATTTGGTCGCCGGATTCAACACCTGACGGAGATGAGCTCGGTTCCGATGCAAGCAACGATGACTCGGAAAGGTCGGGCTTGCCATTAGGATCGCGCAGGAGCTTGGCTTTGTTGGGTTCACCGAAGGGGTCGACCCGTTCGAGAAGTTGCTCCAACGTAAAGTCCTGAAAATTTTCTGGGGATGATTCGGAACCGCCTCCAGTTCCACCTACGATGGGTTTGGCAGGGTCATTAATGAGATTGGAAGGTTTCAACGCCTTGTCATAACGGAAGGAACCTATGTCTTTATCATTTGGCTGGGGGGGTTGCTGTGCAACCGGAGAAGGCGACGGCGTGGACAGTAGCACTCGATCAAAGCCTTGTATGAGCTTATCTACGTCCTTAAGCACTTCTTCGATTGGCTGAAGGGTAGCGGAATTTTGCCCGTATAACGAAACGCCGAAGCAGATTAGAATTAAATGAAAAAAGTGAAATGGAGTTTTCAGCGTGTGCATCGTGGATAATTAATTATTGTCTCGGTCGTCTAATATACTTGGCTTCCGATCTAATTTCAAGGTTTGCGGGAGCCGCGGAATAAGGTGGAATGAAAGGGAGAAAGTCCGGCATGCCCGAACCGCGTTTGATTTGTTCTCGTTGTTCTCGTTCGAGGACTTCAATCAAGTCGTCTGTCGAAGGTTCGCGATTAGCCGGGATGTCAAAAGGATCCGAGGGAGGTAAGATGACGGGAAACGTCACGACTACGGGTGGACTCACTTCAGGCAAGGTGGTCTTGGACTCTTCAACGGAAGATGGCTCGGGAGTGATGGGAGGCAAAGAAGCGATGGTCGCATTGGATTCAATCGACAGGACGGGCAGGAAAAGTAGATTGTACCGATCTGCCGGAATGGCTTTCGGCACTCGGAGAGCGAGCGCCGGAGGACGGAAATATTTGAGGTAACCGTCTTGCTTCGGTTCAGGTGCGTCAAAACGCTTCAAGATGGATCCGGAGACCGAAAAAGCGACCGTCAAAAAGAACAGGGCGAACACGTGCGGAGTCAAATTGGAGTAGTTCATAATTGGCATGAGTTTGGAATGCGTAATTAAACAATCGGCCGGACTTGGGAAAACTTTACTCTTTTTTTCCCGTGGCATGCCTCCATTCTTCCGGCAGGTCGGGTTGATGGGCTCGGTGAACAGCCAAAAGGTCCTCCATGTGATGAATGTCCAAGGGATGGATACGATCATCTTCAAAACGGGTTGCATTGATATCGAAAGGGTTACCGTAATTGAAGATTCGTTCACTGGTCAGGGCCCATACGGCATAAGGGACGGACAGTGCCTCACCCGTATCCTCCGCGAGCGCAACCGCCTTGGCCACCACTTCGGGCGAACATTCGGGGAAATTGCAATTATAGTTCACATGAACATCGCAAGGGAAATGCTCGATGACGTGACGAAAGACTGGAATTGAAGCCACATCGTCTCCCGAGAGTTCAGGAGGTCGCCAAAGAATTTCAGCCTTCGAGTCCATGCAAGTCCTAGCTATTAATTCGCTGTCCGTGGAGAGCACGACTCGGTCGACGATCGGGCAACGCTCCAGAAACCTAACGGCCCGCAACACAAGAGGGACCCCCTTATAGGGAAGTAAGTTCTTGTAGGTCAGACGCTTACTACCAAGCCTAGCAATAACCGAACCAATAACTTTCATACCGTGCATATTATGAACACTTCCGGCGGCAGGCAAGCTTTGCCTCAACTAAAAACAGCTTGAAATAAGGTCTTCACCTAGATTGCCTTATAAACATGTCGAAAGATATTCCATATTCTCGTCAGTGGATTGAAGATCAGGACATCCAATCCGTTGCCCAAGTCCTGCAATCGGACTATCTCACTCAGGGTCCTGCGGGCGAGGTTTTCGAACGCTCGTTGGCCAGTTACTTCGGAGTCAAGCGGGCTGTAGTTTGCTCGACGGGCACAGCAGCCTTGCATTTAGCCTACGCGGGCATGGGCGTGAACGAAAAATCCCTTGGTCTTGTCCCTCCCATTACTTTCGCCGCCACAGCCAACGCCTTTCTTTTTCTCAACGCCGAGGTGGCTTTTTGCGACGTCGATCCGGTCACGGGGCTTCTGGCCACCGAAAACCTCGAATCTGTAATGCAGGAAAGCTCATTCGACAGTTCTGCCGTAAATCTTGTGGCTCCGGTTTCTTTTGCAGGCGCCCTCGCCCCTCTTGGGGAATCGGCGAAGATTGCTCAAAGATTCGGTTTCTCGCTCGTGGAGGACGCCGCTCACTCCCCCGGAGCTTGGAACGAAGACGGCGGGACTCGCGAACGCAGTGGAGCCTGCGACCATACGCAAGCGGCCATACTAAGCTTTCATCCGGTGAAACACATATGCTGCGGCGAGGGGGGAGCAGTCCTCACCAACGACGAGGAACTTGCCGACCGCATCACCCATCTCCGCAGCCATGGCATTGCTCGCCCGAACGATCCCGACGGGACAAGACCGTGGTTCTACGAACAAACCGAACTAGGCTGGAACTATCGTCTCACGGATATCCAGTCCGCCTTGGGCATTTCCCAGTTGGCTCGCCTCGACCAATTTCTTGAACGCCGCAGGGTTCTAGCCTCACGATACCAAAATGCTTTGTCCACTGTGCCATTTTCGGATATTTGCTCACTGCCTCTCGCTAATCCCGGTCACGCTTGGCACCTCTATGTCATTCGCTTTCACAAAACCGGTCAACGCGACAAAGCTCACCTATTTCTGAAGGAACGCGGAATACACACGCAAATCCACTACGTACCCATCTATCGACACCCTTACTACGAAAGACATTTCGGAAAAATTCGCTTACCGGGTGCGGAAAAATTCTATGAAAGTTGCTTGAGCATTCCTCTTTTCCCAAAGATGACCGACTCCGAGCAAGACCGAGTAATCGAAACCCTCGCCAACTACGCGGAGCAAGCTACATGAGTCTTTTCTCACCAAAACCCAAGAGCGGTTACCTCGTCTTAGGTGATTTCGTTGCCCAATTCCGCGATTACAAAATCTCCTCCATCCATATGGACGACGCTCTGCCAATCATGAATTGGCGAAACGAACAAATCTCCGCCCTACGGCAAAATCAACCACTCGTGGAAGGGGAACAGCTTCGCTACTTTCGAAACGTCGTTTCCCCGGGTTTCGGGAAGCAAAAACCTGAGCAAATCCTGCTTCGCTTCACGCATCGAGATACCCTTATCGGCTACGGGGGTCTTGTTCACATCGATTGGCCCGGTCGCATCGGAGAAGTGTCTTTTCTGCTCGAAACCGAACGAACAAAGGACATGCACAACTACGGGATGGAATGCAGTATCTTTCTTCAACTCCTAAAAAAATGCGCGTTCGAGAACCTCGATTTCAATAAGATCTTCACCGAGTCCTACTCACATCGACCTTGGCACGTCATGAGTATAGAAGCTGCCGGTTTCCGAAGAGAAAAGGTTCTTCCCGATCAAACCACGGTAGATGGCAAATCAGTGGACGCCGTAGTCGCCTCATGTCTGAAGGAAGAATACTTAAAGAGTATCCCCGACTGATCTTAACAGTGCCCCACCCTATTCTGCTCCTCACTAGTTTATCGGCAAAAAAGTCGCTCTACGACTATGTGCTGAAAGACGCTCATCGCTTTCATCCAGATACACGGCTAATCGGTGCCGATTCCAATCCTGCATGCTCGGGAGCCCAATACGCGAAGGAATTCATTCCGATGCCCCCTCTATCGGAGCTAGACCCGAGGGGTTTATGTGATTTTTGCATAAAACACCGCATCTCTCACATCATTCCCACAAGGGACGGAGAACTCGCCTTTCTCGCGGAAACCGGCAAAATCCTTGGGCAAGAAAACATTCATGTTTTCGTTGCACCTCCCGAAGCACTCTCAAAATGTCTGGACAAGCTGGTCTTTTCTGAACGATTGGCAGCGCTCGGAATGCCGGTGATTCCGGCATCCTCAACGATTGCCGAGCTACCCGACGATCACTTAGTCGTAAAAGAAAGGCATGGTTCCGGCTCCGAACAAATAGGCATAGACCTTACCCGAGAAGCAGCCGAAATTCATGCCGGAAAACTTAAAAACCCCATATTCCAGCCCTATGTAGGAGGGCGTGAATTCAGTGCTGAAGTCTGGTTGGACAAAACAAGTCGTGCTCACGGAGTGGTGTTACGCTGGAGAAAGCGAGTGGTGAGCGGGGAGTCCCATCATACGATAACTTTTCGCAACGAGGAATGGGAGAATCTCGTCGTCGCTTGCGTTCAGATGTTGGGTCTCACCGGTCACGCCCTCGCTCAAGTCATCGTGGACGAAAATGATTCTCCAAATATTGTGGAAATCAATCCGCGCCTAGGCGGAGCCTCTCCCCTTTCCCTAGCCTGTGGTCTCCACTCGATCGAATGGTTCCTTCGCGAAACCGCAGGTGAAGTGATGTCTCTTGGCTCAACATTCAAACCTGCTCCGGGGAAAAGCCTCTCCCGTGTAGGGGATCGAGTGACCATCGAGCTCTGATTTATCGGTTCAGGAAATTTCTCATAAACCGTTTCCTCTCGACTCCAAACGAGACCGAATTAGTGTAATTTCTCCATGTCGGCCATAGTTGTAGCAGTTGGAAATCAAAAAGGTGGCGTGGGGAAAACGACCACCACCGTAAATCTTGGGCATGCTTTTGCCGCATCAGGCGTACCTACCCTGATTGTGGATCTTGACCCCCAGGCCAATGCCACCAGTGCCTTGGGCTTTGAAAAAAAACCGGGCGCGGGCATCTATGGCCCCATTACGGGAAACGGTTCCGCCAGCGAGCAGGTGCAGGCCACGCGTTCAGAAAACTTATGGATTCTACCATCCGAACTGGATCTTGCCGCGGCTGAGCTCGAACTAGGTGGTCAACCCGACTACCTTCTGAAGCTAAGAGAATGCCTATCAGCCCTGAAGGAAGACTATGGCCTGAGCTTGATACTCGTGGATTGCCCCCCGACCTTGGGATTGCTCTCGATGAATGCTCTTTGCGCCGCCGATTATCTGCTCGTTACTCTACAGTGCGAATACTTGGCGCTGGAGGGACTTGGACAGATCCTCGGCGTAGTGGATCAGTTGAGGGAATCAGGTGCGAACAAAGACCTCAAGGTAGGAGGCATCGCAATGACGATGTTCGACAACCGCACACGCCTTTCCTACGATGTATGGGAAGAGGTGGGGACGCACTATCCTCAACTCATGTTCAGCACGGCGATTCCTCGCTCCGTCCGCCTCAGCGAGGCTCCCAGTCATGGACAGACCATTTTTGAATACGATCCCGCGGGGCCGGGAGCGCGAGCGTACCGCAACCTCGCCGACGAGGTTTTGTCCCGTTTTTTCCCTCAGTCTCCGGAAAGCTCGTGAACTGGATTCGCAGGCTCACGGGCAGAATCCGTTACGACGGAACGGAAACGGACGATCCTCCATCCGCAGAGGAGGAAAGTGCCCTGCAAGCGTTGGAGAAACGGCTCGGTTATCGTTTCCGCAACCTATCGCTCTTACGACGGGCGACCACCCATCCATCCCTTGCCGAAGATCGCCGTGGTTGCGAAGACAACCAAAGACTGGAATTCCTTGGGGACTCCATACTGGGAGCCATTCTCGCGGAAAAGCTTTTTCGGATTTTCCCAGAAGAAAACGAAGGCATCTTGACCAAAGGACGCTCGGTACTGGCCCGCGGCGACTACCTAAGCAAGCTCGCGCGCGGTCTGGGCATTCATGACACCATGAGGATGAGCCGGGCGGAGATTCGAGACGGAGGCAATGAACGAGACTCCACCTTGGAAGACGCCATCGAAGCAATAGTAGGAGGCATTTATCTGGACTCCGGCATGCAAGCCACTCGCAAGACGGTGCTTTCATGGTATGGAGACATGGAGGAAACCTTGTCAGACGCCATGGAGGATTATAATCCCAAAGGACGTCTGCAGGAAATCGCTCAAGCTCTACACGGACCAGACCAAATCCGCTACTTGATTGATCGCGAAGAAGGCCCTTCCCATAGAAAAAGATACTCCGTTTCAGTCGAGGTTGCTGAACGCAAACTAGGCTCGGGATCGGGTCGAAGCAAGAAAGAGGCTGAAGAAGAAGCGGCTCGAAAGGCTTTGCAATCCATTAGTCGAAAGCAAAAAAAAACGAAAAAGCGCACAACTGGTCATAGGCAAAAGAACGAAAGCAAGAACTGATGCATCGAAAAGCCGAAACACCTTACCAAGGATCCCTCGACATGCCGACGCTCGCATTGCCCCTTTCGAAGACAGAAGTGTTTGTCATCCCGCAATGGAAAGCATTCTCTCCAGTCCGAGGATTGATTAAGTTTATGCTCCACCGACGGCTAAACAGGTAAGGGAATGAAAAGGGTGGTCATTCCTTCGGGTCGTGACGCCATGTTTTTGCAAGGCGTACCCGAGGCGGCAACTGCAATCTTGGCAGCCGATTTCATCTACAAGGCAAAGCCAAAAGTCGTAATCTTACTCACTGAGTCCATTCCCAAGGCTGAGGAGTGGGCTGAAGACGTCGCGGCATTCCTTGAGTCGGCCAAACCGGATTTCCGCATCCGCCTGCATCTATTCGACGAACCTCCTTCGACCGAACACCCGGACGCATTCGACAGGATTTGCGACAGACTCGCAGTGCTATCCGCCTTGGGTGAGCTTTCAAATAAAGAGAGAGCCTCCTCGGAGAACTCCCTCCTACTTCTCGCCGCAACTCCCGAATCGATCCTGGCCCCATGCCCGTCGGTGGAATCGCACGAAAAAAACGAGCTAATCGTGAGGCAGGGAGAAAAACTTTCCTTCAAAAGTTTTGTCAAAGAATTGGCCGAGCGATTCGATTATTCCTCGGAAATTCTTTGCGAAGCTCCCGCTCAATTCGCCGTCCGTGGAGGGTTGATTGACGTATACCCCGTAAACGGAGAGTTTCCGGTCAGGATCGATTTCTTCGGGGACGAGATTGAAGACCTGAGAAGATTTGACCCTAATACGCAGCGTACGATCGAAAGTGTGGATTCCGTAACTTTGGCCTCTGCGGGAAGTACCGAGGACAGAGAGGTCGAAGGAGCGTTTTTCGGACATCTCAAATGCCCCGTCACCTGGATATTGAGAGAACCCGAAGATCTACTGGTGCGATCCCCATTGATCTTTCACTATTCGGAGAAAAGAAAATCCGCTCCCAAATGCTTTTTCGACGCACTGGAAAGAAAGGCGGCGAAGAAAGACAAATTCCTAGGCATGGCCGAAATCGACTCTGGTCGAGGAATCTTCGACAACGCTCCTTGCCATGAAGAGAAAGTGGAAACATTGGAAAACTTACGCCATGAAAACTCACTTGATGAGCTCGGTCTCGAACGTTTCGAAAGCGAACGATCCGGACGCAAAGCCTACCTGCAAGGTTTGCTTCTGCGGGCGAGAGAGGGATTCTCCGTACAAATAGCCGCCGGAGTCGACTCGGAAAAACGACGAATCATCGAAACAATTGAAGAAGAAGAGAAGTTGCGGGATCTTCAAGTAACCTTTCTCCAGATGGGACTAAGAGAAGGATTTGCTATAGTTCTGCCGCCAGGTGAAAAATTTCTGGGAAGAAAAACCGGCACTCAAGAAAAAGGATTACTTGTTGCCACCGCCAGAGAAATACTAGGTCGAGAAAGAAGTCGACGACCCGGACGGTCGAAGCGCATGGTGGCGCAAAGACCACAGGTAGATCAGATTTTGGACTTTTCCGAACTGGTCGAAGGCGACTTCTTGGTCCACCTTCAGCACGGCGTATGTCAGTACAAATGCATCCAGAGGATAAAGGACGAAGGCCGTGAGGAGGAAGCCGTCACGGTTGAATTCGCTGATGGAATCCTGCTACACGTGCCCTTGCCCGAATCGCATTTGCTTTCATGTTATGTAGGTCTGGTCAAAAGTCGTCCGAAACTGGCTAAACTCGGGGGCAAGTCATGGTTCAAGGTAAAGGAGGCGGCCGAGCAAGCCGCTCTCGACATGGCCGCCGACTTACTTCGTATGCAAGCCGCTCGCGAGGCAGCGGAAGGACACGCATTTCAGCCGGACGATGAATGGCAAAAAGAGTTCGAGGACGCATTCTCGTTTACGGAAACTCCCGACCAATTGTCGGCCATCGAGGCCGTCAAAAAGGATATGGAAAGTCGTGCCCCGATGGACCGGTTGCTGTGCGGAGACGTTGGTTATGGGAAGACCGAAGTCGCATTGCGAGCAGTATTCAAGGCAGTCATGGATGGTCGTCAGGTAGCCGTGCTCGTCCCTACTACCGTCCTATGCCAGCAACATTTAAACGTATTCAGAGAACGGGTCGCAGACTTTCCCGTGACGGTGGAAACCCTGAGCCGGTTACGTAGCCCAAAGGAGCAGAAACGCATACTCGCGGGAGTGGCGAGCGGAGGAATCGACATTCTGGTGGGCACTCATCGAATCCTAAGCGCGGACGTCAAGTTTCGTGACTTGGGTCTGCTCATCGTAGATGAAGAGCAACGATTCGGAGTGCGGCACAAGGAAAGCATCAAGAAGATGAAAACTTCCGTCGACGTACTGACCTTAAGCGCAACTCCGATACCCCGAACGCTCTATTTCGCAATGGTAGGCGCAAGGGCGCTGAGCTCGATCGAAACAGCCCCAGTGAACAGGCGACCCATTCGGACCGAAGTCATGCGGCACACGCCGGAAGTCGTCAAGAAAGCAGTGGATGCCGAAATGCGGCGCGGCGGACAAGTTTTTTATCTCCATAACAAAGTCAAAACCATACAAGCCGTGGCTCGCCGGCTTAATGAAAGGTTTCCAAAGATCCGGATCGCAGTGGGGCACGGCCAAATGGGAGAAAACGAACTGGAAGACGTAATGACTAAATTCGTCGCTCATCAGTACGACATGCTTGTCTGCACAACGATAATCGAGGCAGGCATAGACATTCCCAATTGCAACACGATCATCATCGAAGGCGCCGACCGATTCGGGCTCTCGCAACTTTATCAACTTCGCGGTCGCGTAGGAAGATTCGACAAGCAAGCCTATGCCTACCTTCTACTGAACAGTCACAAGCCAGTCTCGGACAAGGCTCGAAAGCGACTTTCAGCCATCCGGCAAATCACGCGATTGGGGGCAGGGTTCCGAATCGCCTTGAGAGATCTGGAGCTAAGAGGTGCGGGAAATCTTCTTGGAGGCGAGCAGAGCGGGCATGTGGCAGGCGTGGGATTCGACCTATATTGTCGTTTGCTCAAACAAAGCGTGGCTCGTCTAAAGGGAGACGAGAAAGCCATTCGTTCAAGGGCGACCGTGCGTTTAGGCTTCACCACAAGCGGGGTTCTCTCCGAAACTGATTCACCAGAACCTGAACCCCCGGAAGAGGTCTCGGATGTCATCGGGACCTATCTGCCCGAACACTTTGCTGCAGAAACCCGACTTCGCATCGATTTCTACCGCAAACTGGCCAATGCCATAGACGCCAAGGAAGTGGAGGAGATTAGAGAGGAATTGGCTGATCGTTTTGGAGAATTACCAAGGGAAGCCAAGGCTCTTTTGCTCGAAACGGAAATTCGTTGTTTGGCCGAAGAGGCCGGATTCGATCGACTCGAAACCGAGGGAAGTTCCCTGCAATGCCGCTTTGCCAAAGGGAAAAAGCCTAACAAGGACAATAAGTTTCTAAAGGTGGCGGGGCGCTTCCCAAAACTTTCGGAAAAAGAACCTTTTTTGAAGTTGAAGGAAATCGTTCGATTTCTCAAACTGCGAATCTATGCGAAAGAAGTTGAATAAAGTAATCACTTTCAATCACGCGGCGTTATTGCTGCTTACAGCAATCCCCTTGGTTTCACTGAAAGCCGATCTGGTGGAGATCAACAGGGTGATGGCAAAAGTGGAGGATCGCATCGTAACCAGGGGCGAAGTGGACAAGGCCATGGACATGCTCAACTTCACGAAGGCCGAAAAAGACTCTAGAGCCAAGGAGTTCGTGGACGGTAAGATTGATCGCCTGCTCGCCATTCGCGCTTTCTATGAAAAAGGTATGATAATACCCGACTCCTATCTGGAGAACGAGTACAACAAACACCTCATTCGAGAATTCAACGGCGACCGAAAACTATTTCGAGACATACTGCTGAGCCGTAATCAGTCGCAACTGGAATTCCGGAAAGACCTGGAAGAGGAACTCATACACGGTCATATGCTGAGTGCCCGACGTCGATCTAGAGAGGAAGTTCGCCCTGACAAGGTAGAGCAATACTACCGTGAAAACCGTGTTCAATTTTTAACCGATGCAAAGATTCGCCTCCGGGAAATCGTTTTTTCACAAATCGCCGGTGAACCGGAAGCCGTCCTTCTCCAGCAAGCCCAACAAGTAATCGACCAGATAAAGGTTGGTGTAACTTTTGAAGAACTCGCTAAAAAGCATGGGCAAAGCCCTTACAAAGCAAAAGGCGGTGATTGGGAAGTAATGGTCGCCAAGCGAGAAATTCGCAACGATGCCATTCGAGAACAAGCCTTCTCCGTAGACGAAAACCAAGTGACTAAACCTTTCAGCGTCGAGTTGCTGGAAAGAAAAGCTGATGGTACCGTGGGGAAATCCGGTAAAAAAGCCGTCTACATCATCAAGGTGGACAAAAAAATCGCCGCTGGGGTAAAACCACTAGACGAAGTCCGGCAACAAATTGAAAAGACGCTTGCCAACCAACTCGAGTCCCAGAGCCAACGCCAATGGCTCAGTCGCCTAAAGCGGGATGCCTACTTGAAGTACTATTTTAACGACGAAAGCTAGTCGCCGGGTGCAAATCCGTAGAGAAGGAGCCATTATTTAGAGGCAGTCACCGCTAGTTAGTAATTTCGCACATGCCTGATTCGCCCACATCACCTCCATAAACCCGCTCGCACCCCATGAGCAATTCCAGTAACAAAACGGAAAGTCATGCCAAGGAAGCCAAAGGCCCTAAACATTCGTCCCCACCCCTTCGTCTAAGAGATCTACCTCCTCACGAACGCCCACAAGAACGACTCGAAAACCTAGGAGCGAGCGCCCTGTCGGATCGTGAACTCGTGGCCATGCTCGTGCGTTCGGGCAATGCCCGCATGGATGTTCTCGCAATTGCAGACGCGCTGCTCGCTCGAGCAGGTTCTCTAGCCGGACTTCTACGCTGGGACGTCGAGGATTTCCGTCAGGTTCCGGGGATTGGCCCCGTGAAGGCACTGCAACTATCAACATACACCGAAGTCGCCAAACGGATGTCGAGGTCGAATCGATCCTCCTGCCCAAAGCTAAGCGAACCTCTCGCCGTATTCACTCACCTCTATCCAGAGGTTAGATCGGACAACGTAGAAAAAGTCTGGGTGCTATGCCTGGACCGCAAGAACAAATTGATCCGAATGGAGTCGGTAACCTCCGGAACCGCAACAGGAAGTCTCGTTCATCCTCGGGAGATATTTCGTCCCGCCATCCGGCACGGGGCCACTGCCGTAATCGTAGCTCACAATCATCCCAGTGGCGACCCAACCCCGAGTAAAGCGGATTTAACCATCACCCGAAAACTTCGAGAATCTGCAGAGCATCTTGACATCGAGTTGCACGATCACATCATTATTGGCGAACCGGAAGACGACCCTAGAGGCCTCGGTTTCTATAGCTTTGCCGAAGCGGGCGTACTTTGAATGGGAACTCGAGCTAGCAATAAATTCGAGTAAAACCGACAGACTTATTCTTTGACCTCACGCACCATACTTCCATTGATAACCTAATGAGAAAACTCCTAATCACCCTCGCCCTCAGCTTAACGGCAGGCTCAATCAATGCAGACGAAACCATTGTTTTCAAAAAGGGGGATCGCGTAGTCTTCGTCGGGCCCACTTTCGTGGAACGAACGGCTCGATTCGGACATCTGGAAACCGCCCTAACTTTGGCAATGCCGGAAAAAGAGCTGATTTTTCGGAACCTCGGCTGGTCGGCAGACACGGTCAAGGGAGAATCCAGAGGTTACGAAAAGCCCCAGTCCGGCTACGCCAATCTACTTAGGAGCATTCGCGAGTCCAAGCCCACCCTGCTCTTCTTAGCTTATGGTCCGGCCGAATCGTGGGAGGTAACCCCGGAAACCTTCGCCGCCAACTACCAAAAACTGCTCAACGATCTAAAAGACCTAGGTGCTCGAAAAGTTCTCGTCTCTCCCTTTCTGCAGGAGAACTGGGGGCCACCTATGCCCAATCCCACCGCACACAATGAAGACCTACGCAAACATACGGAAATCATTGCAAAACTAGCGGCAAAAAACGCATTGGCTCACATCTCGCTCATCGACCTGATAAAGCCCGAAGTCGAGAAAGGGAAGCGCCTCACGATGAACTCCCTTCACCTTGACGACACCGGTTATCGGGCACTCGCCAAGACGTTTCTCGCCAAGCTTGGACTCGTCACCCCTGACCTAAATACCGCCAAGGCCATTCGTCTTCGAGATTTAATCCGTGAAAAGAATGCCCTTCACTTTCACAGTTGGCGTCCACAAAACCAGACCTACATTCTCAGCTTTCGCAAGCACGAACAAGGTCGTCACGCCAAGGACCTTCCAAAGTTCGCTCCTCACATTGCCGAGAAAGAGCAAGTAATTCGCAAACTGCTTCTGACTCCGGAAGAACAAGTCAATCTTCCGGCCAAGCCAAAACCTCCCTCATGGGAGTCGATAAAACCTTCAAAGGAAGCCCAGTTGGATATGCAGACACTACAAGTGCCCGACGACCTAGAACTGAATGTATTCGCCTCCGAACCCGCCATAAAAAACCCAGTTCAATCCGCATGGGATGAACGGGGTCGCCTATGGGTCGCCACCGCCGAAAGCTATCCGCACATCGCACCCGGCTTCGTAATCAATGACAAGATCATCATCCTCGAAGACGTGGATCGCGATGGCGTGGCAGACCGCCGACAGGTCTTCGCCGACGGTCTCCTCATGCCCACCGCCATACTGCCGGGCCACGGCGGAGTCTACGTAGGAACCTCCACCGAAATCCTGCACCTACGTGATACCGATGGAGATGGGCGAGCAGATGAAAAGACCATCCTCATCTCAGGACTGGGTACCGAAGACACCCACCACGTTGTTCACAGTCTCCGTCACACCGAGGACGGGAAGGTGGGTTTCAATCAATCCATCTACATCAACACTCATATTGAAACTCCATGGGGGGTTCGTCGCCTACTGAAAAGCGGGGTTTGGGCTTTCGACCCCAATACGCACGACATGGAGGTTTTCGCCTATGGCCTCGTAAATCCATGGGGACATGAAACGGACGAATTCGGCCAATCGTTCCTTACGGATGGGGCCGGCGGGGCGGGCATCCACTACGCCTTCCCGGGCGCAGCCTACGTCACCTCCGCATATCATAGTCGAGCCGAAGTTCTGCCTGGGCTCAATCCCGGCCAACCCAAGCAATGCGGTCTGACCATCATCAACTCCGGCATCTTTCCTGAAAAATACCGAGGACTTCTCGTCACCAACGACTTTCGCGGACACCGCACCATCAGTTTTCGCCTGAGCGAAAACGGATCGGGCTTCTTTTCGACCCAAAAGGAAGACCTCATTCACGTCGCCTCAAAAGGAACTGATCGACATGGATCCGCGGGGATGTATCGCCCCATTGACATAGATGAGGGTCCCGACGGCGCGCTCTATGTCAACGACTGGAGCAACCACATAATCCAGCACGGCGAAGTGGACTTCCACGACAAACGCCGTGACCATGAACACGGCCGCATCTGGCGTCTGCTACCAAAGGACGCCTCCCGCCCACACCATGCCGACCTCCCCAAAAAGAAGCCTGCGGATTGGTTGAATGCCTTGGCCTCTCCGGAGCTCTATGTTCGGAGAGTTGCCCGCCGACTCCTCGTAGAAAAAGCAGGGCCCTCGATTCTGCCAAATTTACTCGAAAAAGCACGAGGCACCGATAAAGACGAAACACTGCTCGAATACCTTTGGACTGCCCGAAGCCTAAGGGCCAAGATTCCCCACGACCTGTTCAAAAGGCTAGCCGAAAGCGAGAATTTCCGTATCCGAGCTGCAGCCATTCGTCTCGGCTACGACAAACCCGACGCCATCGACGATCCTCATCCCCGCGTTAGACTCGAAGCCATTTGCGCACTCCGTAGCCAAGGCGACCTCAAGGCCATCGAGACTCTAATCCGAGCAACCGATCACGAAACCGATCGCAACATCGACTTCGCCCTACGGGAAGCACTTCGTCATCTCCGTCCCATCTGGGAAGGGAAGACCACTTTCGAAAACCACCCCACCCGACTCGCCCGGGTCGTCGCTCTTACCAGAAGCCAAGCACCGCTCGACAGCCTGCTCGCCTCACTCAAAGCTATGCAGACAGGCGACTCCAAACGCCTGTCCACCCTTCAGGCTCTCGCCACTGCAGGTCAACCCAAGCACCTCGATGCAGTGCTGAACGCCAGTCTCGAGGAGAATCTCAAAGCTACCGATCGACTCATTCTCCTCAGAAGCCTTCTCGCGACCAAAAAAAACCGCAAGCTGATGCCCGGCAAAGACAGGGGGCGTCTGGCTAAACTTTTCGAGCACCCCGTGCTTGGTTCGGATGCTCTCAGACTCGCCGCATACTGGAACCTAGCTGGTGCCCAAGAAGTCGCGGTCAAACGCCTCGCAGGAGCTTCCGCCGAGGACCTCTTTGCGCTACGCCGACACACGTCCACCCTCGCAGCATTCGGGAGACCCGGCATCGAAAAATTAGTCGCCTTCGCCCAAGACACGGAAAGCACCGAAGCGGAACTCGCCGCACTCGAAGCTATCGCTCAGGTCGATGCAATCTCAGCTGCGAGGCTCGCTCCGGCTTTTCTGGCAAAAATCCCCAACGAAGTCGATGCCGCCCCTCTCTTCGCTCATCTATTACGTTCAGCTGAAGCACCTAAGATTCTTGCCTCGGGCCTAACGGGGAAAACTCTCTCGGCAAACTCCGCACTCGCAGGCATACGCGCCACCACCACCTCCGG
>JACNJI010000132.1 GCA_014382645.1 Verrucomicrobiota bacterium
ATGATACGGTCGTGCGGGGCGAAGATGGATCGGTTAAGTCGTCGCCTTGCCATTCAGTGAAGATATAGCCCGAATTTGCTCTGGCCTCGATTGATGGGGATGCATTTTCGGCGAATACTCCCGCGCCGTTGACTGATCCGGCTCCCTCCGGAAATACCGTTAATCGTAGAGTGAATAGTCCTTGATTGCCCGTGCCGTTTCCATCAAATCCCGTGGATAAATCCTCGGGCTGGGTCGGGCGTCCTGCGTTATTTCCCCATTCGACAAAGTGCTCTTTTAATTTTTCTGGGTTTTCGCCAATGGTAGTTTTAAGGTCAGGATTGAGAGCGAGATACATGCTCGGGACGAAGTTTGATAGTGCCTCGGACAATGTTCGCGTGGTGGTAGAGGTTGTTGAGTCCGTCGTTTCTTTTTGTTCAGCGGAACGGAATTCTCTGCCCTGTTCATAGCCATGATTGATGAAATGTGTTTCGGCTGTCTTGAAATCGTTGCCCAGAGTCGCAGCGATATCCGGGTTCGCCGCTAGGTAGTTGGAGGGATCGAATGTTTGAAGAGCCTGATCCAATGACATGTCTTCGGGCAGTTTGCCTCCGAGGTTTTCGCTTGCCGATGTGTCCTTGTAAGTTTCCCGGTGCTCTTCCCAATTGGCAATGAAGTGTTCGGTTGCGGCATCCAGATCATTTCCGATTGCTTCATGTACTGCGTAATTTACCTTTAGATAGGTAAGCGGATCGAAATCTGACAGCGCTTGCTCAAGGGTGAGAAGCGTAGGGTCAGGAGCTACCGTGTTGCTTGCCGTAGCCGTGGTCGAAAAACCTAGTCCATGTTGGAAACCATACTGGATGAAGTGATTTTTGGCGGCAGTTAAGTTATGGCTTCCCAGGATCGACGAAATAATTGGATTGAGGGCTAGGTATTCTTCTGATTCGAAAGCTTCAAGAGCATGATCCATCGAGGTGAATCCATGGGCAGGTATGGGGGTTGCGCTGGGGTTGTAGGTAGCCGGCACAAAAGCCCGACCCAATTCAAAGCCATACTCAATGAAGTGGCCTTTCGCTTTGTCTAAATCCGTGCCGTAAAACGAAGCTAAATCCGGATTGAGACTTAGGTAGACGACAGGATCAAAAACCTCTAACGCTTTTACCATAGTCTTTGGCTGGCTGCTAGGTGGAGAAGCCGGTTGGCTTGCAGATGGATCCGGTTTGTAGGGACGACCCTCGGCAAAACCTTGATTGACGAAATGATTAAAGGCTTGGGCGAGATTGTCTTTGTAGGTGCTTTTGAGATCAGCGTTTCGATCAAGGTAAACGATCGGATCGAACTCGGATAGTGCCTCTGCAAGCAGATCGGGTCCACTGGTGTTTTCTGAAGCAGTCTTTTCGAAGATTACTGAAATAGTTGTGTCGGAAGTTAATGAAAGCGTCGTTTGTTGCGCTTGCTTGTCGGCTATGCCCTCTCCTTGCCAACCGAAGAAGCGATATCCCGGATTGGGTTCCGCAGAAATGGGATGGCTGGTATTTGCGGTGAAGTAACCCGAGCCGTTGGCCTTACCGCCGGCGATGGGAGTAATCGAGAAATTCAAGGCGAATTGTTGCTCGAATATTTGCTCAAAGACAGCTGTTAGCGATCGATCGGAAGTCAGATCGATTTTAACGGCTGAATGATTGACCAGTTCATCGGCAATCCCGGCACCTTCCCATCTGAGAAACTTGTAACCGAGTTTTGGAGTAGCTGAAATCGGGTGAGCAGGATTAAAGGGGCAACGCCCGGCTCCTGATACCGAACCCGCTCCCTCCGGTGAAACGCTTAAGATCAATTCAATCTCACCAATTTGGGCAAAACGCGCAGCCACCGTTTTCGAGCTTGTGAGGTTGAGGTCGAGTACGGGATTGTTCTTGTCGATAAGGTCGTCACCTGACCATGATTCGAACTTGAAACCTGGCACAGGCGAAGCGGTGAGGGTCACGGTTGATCCATGTTCGGCGGGGTTGTCTCCTTCCACGCTAATCGTGCCTCCATACGAAGGGATGGAATCATAAGCGATCGAATGAGATTCGATTCGAAAGACTGCCGTTACGGATTTGTCGGCTAGCATAGCGACGCTAGTGGTCGCATCTGTTCCCTTGAAGTGCTCGTTCTGGCTAACATCGTCATCCGCAATTATAATTTCGTTTCCGAAACCCGCTCGTCCGAGCACACCGTAGTAGAGCTTGTCCGGAGTGGATTGCGATACGTTAAAGCTAACCAATCCACTGTCTGCGGGACTACTGGTTAACCCAGCGGTATAGGGGATGTCGGAGTCCGGACTTTCGCTCACATAGAATTTGTTTCCAAGCGTGGAACTACCATCTAGGTTGAAGTTGTAGATATAACCCCGTAAGAGAACCAGATTTGGATGGTCTTGTCCCTTGATTACAAAAAAACCTTCAGACGCAAGCGTCTTCGAAACGGAAAGCTCGTAATTGATCGTTTTGTTTACCTTCCATTCCACGAATTCGAATCCTGAGAAAGCTCTTGCTCTAATGTTTGCCTTTGATCCGTATGCGTAAGAATTGCCAGCTGTAATTGTTCCGCCTTCTTGCGATAGGATTGTTCCGCTTTGATTGGTCGTTTTACTCGAAGCATTGAGGTAGTATACACCTGTTTGGAAATGGGCAGTGGCTGACCCTGTCTCCGTTACGGTGAGAGTAGTTCTTGGGCTATACGGATTCGCTACGGAAATTCCGGTCCAATGCGTGAAGCTGTTCCCCGGGTTTGGGGTCGCAACCAAAGTGATGTCGGAATTATATGTGCCGTTCTTCTCCTGACCGACTGGGTCGATGTAAGAGACTCCCAAATCGGCTGGCTCACTGTTTACGGTAATAGTATAAAGTTTTGGAGAAGATTGTGCGGTAACGGTGGTTGGCCCGGTCATTAGAACCTTTGTGGTCGGTTGGCCGGGGTTGATAATGCCGTTTCCTGTCCACCCGGAAAATACGTAATGTTCGTTAACGGGCTCGTTGGCAGAGATGACCACTTGAGCGTCATGTGTGTAAGAACCGGATGGATTCTCTCCCGGAAGAGAACCGCCTGCTCCAGTGAGAACAGTCAAGTTGTATCGTTTTGGGGCGAACATTGCTTTAATGTGCAAGTCGGCAACAAGAGGTGCATTCGTTTTGAATTCCGAAAGTCCCGGCAATATTTCAAGGTCGGATTTGCTCAAGACGGTGAGGGGGCTCCCCATTGATCCGGTGTTTGGAGAATTATAATACAGGAGATCGGGCGCTGTTGTCGGAACGGTGAAAACTAGGTTCCCATTCGACACTCTGCTTCCGGTCACACCGGCAAGGTATTCTCCTTCGTAGGCAGGGGAGTTTTCGGGCTTTTCCGACAGGTAGAATGGATAACTGTCGTTTGTGTT
>JACNJI010000068.1 GCA_014382645.1 Verrucomicrobiota bacterium
AAGCACAAAGCTTGGATCTGGGTGATTATCAGCTCGCCGTATGCCATTTCAAGAAATCTCACTCAGCACTCAACGAATCTCTACGGCTCAATCGCCTTTTTGAGCATCACAACACCAAAATCCTAAGTGACTATTTGGAGGAGACATCTCTACGGTTGTACGACATTCGAGAGGTTTGGCTAAGAGTGATGCAAGACTGTCGGCGTTAGCCTTTAAAGGCAATTCCTCCATCGAAAAGTCCGCAAATCCTGCGGATTTTTTTTTGCACTTCGCCATGAAATCATTTCGTTTCCCGTTTTCAAGTCCTGCCAGTTTCATCACTTCATGAACAGTTCACTACCTCGCCGTACCCTTATCCCTCCCATCGGAGGGTCGATATTCATCGGATGCAACTCTCGGAGAACTCGACCAAAGAAGAATCAAATTCAAAGAACACGGGACCGACGAAGAGACAACTGCCCGATCCCACAAAGGGCTTGTTGGAACTCGAGGAGATACCTAACGCACTCATTGGGGACCAAAACGCATCCGACAAGTGACATGTAAGAAAGTTTCTTCTCCCATTCTACACTCTTGCCAAGACTCGACGCGTCCCCAAACATGTAGGGCATGATTCGCCCTGTGCTCCTCGTCCTCGCGGCGGCTTTAGCCTCCGCCCTTTCCGTTTATGCCAAGAAGAAGCCGAACGTCCTCTTCATCTTCGCCGACGACCAGTGCTTCGAGACTGTTGGAGGAATGGGTCTGACGGATATCGAAACGCCCAACCTCGACCGCCTCATGAATGCGGGTGTAACCTTTACGCGGGCCTACAATATGGGCTCGTGGAGCGGAGCCGTTTGCTTGGCCAGCCGCCACATGCTCAACACCGGGCGTTTCCTTTGGCATGCCAACGAAGCCTCCAAGAAGGCTGAGCAGGAGCGTGCTGCAGGACGCTTTTGGTCGGAGAACATGAAAAAAGCAGGCTATCAAACTTATTTTACGGGAAAATGGCACGTACGGGCCAGCGCCGATAAGTGTTTCGACGTTGCTCGCAACGTGCGACCGGGCATGCCCAACCAAACTCCCGCCGGCTACAATCGTCCCTTGCCCGGAAAGCCCGACCCATGGAGCCCATACGACCCGAAGTTCGAGGGTTTTTGGAAAGGCGGCAGGCACTGGAGCGCCATAGTGGCAGACGATGCCCTCGACTACATCGCCCAAGCCAAGAAGCACGAAAAGGAAAAGCCTTTCTTCGCCTACGTTGCCTTCAATGCTCCTCATGACCCGAGGCAGTCGCCCAAAGAATACGTCGACAAGTATCCCCTCGACCGCATCGCCATTCCAAAGAACTTTCTACCCATGTACCCCTACAAGGACGAAATTGGCTGCCAACACGGACTGCGCGACGAAAAGCTAGGCCCGATGCCGAGAACGGAACATTCCGTCAAGGTACACAGACAGGAATACTACGCAATAATCACCCACATGGACGAACAGATAGGACGAATTCTAAACGCCCTCGAAAAGTCCGGCATGGGCGATGAGACCTATGTCTTTTTCTCTGCAGACCATGGATTGGCGGTCGGCCACCACGGTCTGTTCGGCAAACAGAACCTATACGAGCACAGCACTCGCGTCCCCTTTATCGTAAAGGGGCCGGAGATACCTAAAGGAACAAAGGTGTCCGCCCCCATTTACCTACAGGACGTGATGGCCTCGTCCTTGGAAATTGCAGGCGTCGAGAAACCCGAGCACGTCCAGTTCAACAGCGTGCTGCCTCTCGCGAGAGGAGAAACAAAGGAGTCCAGTTACAATGCCATCTACGGCGCTTACCTATCGGTCCAGCGCTCGGTGACCGTGAAGGACAAGAAGCTTCTCCTTTATCCAAAGGTTCCCGTTGCCCGCCTATACGATATCGCGGCAGACCCAATGGAAATGAAAGACCTCGCGAAAGACGAGACCAACTTACCTCTCATGCGTAACCTCTTTGCTCGATTTCTAAAACTTCAAAAGGAAACAGGCGACACGCTCGACCTGAAGAATTCCTTTCCCGAACTTACGCAAAAGTAGGTAATTTCGGTCCCGAAATCGCCGAACGGGTGATGCGCTCTTAACCATTTAATCGACTCCCTCATGAAAAAACTGTTGGTTATTCCTTTGATAATATTGTCGGCGAATGCCGGATTCGCCCGTTCGTCAAAAGACGAAATTACCCGCGTTCTGAAGGAATCATGCGTAAAAGGAGGATTTATCGTTCACGTCGGGGCCGATGACGGGTCCGCTACTGCCGCGTTGCAACCGAGCGACAGTTACCAAGTTCACGCGCTCGTTACGGATGCCTCGCAACTCGACGATCTCCGAAAGGAGATTCGAGAGTCTGTCGGGAGCTACGGAACCGTGGCCGCCGACCTTTTGAGGGGCAACCACTTGCCGTACATCGACAATATGGTAAACCTACTCGTAGCCGAGGAGGGAGTGGAGACTGACGAAAAAGAAATCCTACGCGTACTTGCACCACTCGGCATCGCCTATATTCATAAGAACGGCAAGTGGAAGAGCCTAGCAAAACCATGGCCTGAGGACATCGACGAATGGACCCATTACTTGCACGGAGCGGATGGCAATGCCGTTGCCAAAGACACACGAGTGGGACCTCCACGCCGTCTGCAGTGGGTGGGTAGCCCACGCTGGTCGCGTCACCACGACCGCATGGCTAGTATGAGTGCCCTCGTCTCTTCCCGCGGTCGCTTGTTCTACGTCATGGACGAGGGATCCCGCGTGTCGATTCAGTTGCCGCCGCAATGGAAGCTAATTGCTCGAGACGCCTTTAATGGAGTCGTTCTATGGAAGCGGGATATCCCGAAATGGCATCACCACCTCTGGCCTCTCAAGAGCGGTCCCACGCAACTGGCGCGCAGACTGGTCTCTGTGGGTAATCGCGTTTACTTCACTTTGGGCATAACCGCTGCCGTTTCAGCCCTAGACGCCACCTCCGGAAAAACGTTGACCGACTTCAAAGGCTCCGAGGGAACGGAGGAGATACTCGTGGCCAATGGATCATTAATTGCCTTGGTAAACAGGGGAGTTTCCGAGCTAAAGGACTATGTACCAAAGCACAATGTGGGAGATCAAGCTCGTGTTCGGACGGAGTTCGTCTGGAACCAAAAACCTCGCATCCTCATGTGCTACGATTCCGAAACCGGCAAGAAGCGCTGGGAATACGAAAGCCCTGCCGCTCCACTGTCACCGGCCACAGATGGAGAACGCGCCTACCTTTATGACGGCAAGAACGTCACCGCGATCGAACTAAAGACCGGCAAGGTCGCGTGGAAGGGGCAATCCAGTGGTAGTCGACCTAGCGTCCCATTCAATTTCGGCCCCAAACTGGTTGTCGTCGACGGTGTGGTGGTTTTCGC
>JACNJI010000431.1 GCA_014382645.1 Verrucomicrobiota bacterium
AGGCGGACCGAAACCGGCATTGGAAGCACCAAAGGGTGCTCCGGGTGGACCCGGATTCCCTCCACCTCCACCTGGCGGACCATCGCCAATGGGCGGTCTCGCACCCGGAGCACCCACGGGTGGACCTGCTGGCACTCTAGGACCAATGGGTGTCCCACCGGGTGGCACCACAGTGCTTGCGTCCGGAGGTTCACACGAACAGAAAGCAGGACCCAACATTTTTTTCATGGTACTGGACTTCCTCGTATTCGGAGGAGCCTTAACTTTAGCCATATTGCTTTTCCTGCAATACTCTTGATTTTTCTTTCTTTAATTCAATAACAACGAGCTACAAAAGAATTATGTCCGACATCACTAGTCTAAATAAGGAAACGTTTGCCAATGCCACCGCAGATGCGGAAAACACAGTTGTAGTCGACTTCTGGGCACCTTGGTGCGGACCTTGCAAAGCCTTGGCCCCCGTGCTCGAAGAAGTGGCCAACGAAGTGGGCGACGCCGTGAATATATACAAGGTGAACGTGGATGAAAATACCGAACTCGCCCAAGAACACGGGGTTCAGTCCATTCCTACGCTCTTGGTCTTCAAAGGTGGAAAACTCTCGGAAACCATCGTTGGTCTAAAGAGCAAAGACGAGTTGGTGAAAATCGTTCAGGCTTAGAATCTTTTCTATATCCCTGATCTAGCGACTTTTAAATGAGTCGACTATATCAGTAATCCGCCGACAGCCAGGATACCGTGAACGACGACCAAAGCGGCGGATCGGCCTAATAGGGTAGCGTAATCTTTTTGGCTTTTCGCCTTGCTGAGAAGCAGTCCAAGAAACAGGGCGACAGGCAACAAACAAGCGGTCCAAAGCAAACCTCGTTCGTACCAAGGGCAAAGGCCCAAAGCCACACAAGACCCGACCAAGTAGAGTAGGACGCCAAACTTTCGACCGAATCGAGCTACCAGAGTTCGCTTTCCACAAGCGGCATCTTCATCGGCGTCACGATGATTGTTTACCACCAACAGATTATTGATAATCAATCCCACGGCAAGGCCGGCCCACCATACGGGGATCCAATCAAGCCCAGCCTGGTGAAGCAGTACGTAGTGAGTAACTCCCGTAGCAACCAGACCAAAGAAAAGCACCACGAACGCGTCACCCAATCCAAGATAAGCCAATGGCCAAGGACCGGCGGTATAAGCCAAGGCGCAAAAGACACTAGCCACTCCAACTAAAAGGAGAGGCCACCCCGCACCTGAAAACACCATAAGGAACAAGCCGAGAGCAAACCCCAAGGCAAGAGTACCAAACGCAGCTATCCGCATGACGGATGGAGACACGAGTCCCGAAGCAACCGATCGAGCCGGTCCCAATCGGCGTTCGTCATCGGCGCCTTTGACGAAATCATAATAGTCGTTGGCGAAATTGGCACCCACTTGCATGAAAATGGCGAAAGCCAAGCAAAGACCGACCAAGATCCAGGAAATCTCGTCGACTTCGCGTAAGGCAAGACTAGTTCCGATGCAAACCGGACTCAAAGAAGCAACTAAAGTACGAGGCCGCGAGGCCGACACCCATGCGGCCACCTTCGACCAATCACACATCTGTCAACGAGTGATGGCCATGGGGAAATGGAAATGAGAACGAATACGTTCCTCGACTCCATCTTCGGCATCAAGCGTCTTGTAAGGCCACTGAACGTCGACCTGTAAACCGAGATATCCGTTGCTTTTATCGTGCTCATGCCTATTGCCCTCAGGAAACTGGCTACACCGAATGAGGAAATAACGCTGACCGGCCGGCAGCTCCTTATCCATTTCGTCCAATTGAGATCTAGCTATGGAAAATTCGGAAGTTTGCTTGGCGTTAGGTTCCCAGCGGACCGCACCTCCATCCGCAGGAGCGACAAGATCTATAACTTGATCTTCATCGGAGAGCGACTCGACCAAGCCGAATCCCATCAGCTCCAGTTCCACTTGGATCGCATCGGTCATTCCATAGGCCATATTCCGGTCACGCACATTGCCCGCGCCCTCTACGCCCCATGGAAGTAAGGCCAAAAGTCCGCCGATGAGAAAGCCAAATACCGACAAGGCAATGATCACTTCCAGCAAAGTGAAACCACAGTTGCTTCGGTTGCCCGGATTTTGGATAGGTAAGTCGTTCACGATCAATTTGCGATATCATCGTAATTCAAAACAGCAAATCCGCCATATCGGCGCAGGAGTACGCCCGAAATATCATTTGGATTATCGAAGCGAATTGCCTTTCCCGTGTTGGGTGGATTGGGACTTCCGATGGCAAGCACAATCATTGGCGGCGGGGAGGTACCGGCAGGACCGGCCGCGGTAGAACAATTAACCTTCCCTTCACCATCAAATGCCAAATAACGGAAATTCAAGGCATTGGGACCATTTTCAGTGCGCACTCCCTTTCGTATCGAACCGAGGAGAAAATTCTCGGCGGCATCACCACTCCAGATGGTATAAGCTTCGCTAGGCCAAGTTACATTCGATGATATTTCAATACTAACGCCGAAGCCTTCCTCATTAGGAACGATATAAGCCCCCTCGGGAAGAAGTGTCCCTTGGCCAAGCGGTCTCCAAGCACCAGTAACATTAGCGTCTTCGACGACGATCTCAAGGTAACGATGAAATTTCTCCGGGACTGCCGGATCGTCATGAACGATGAGGCGGGTTTCTCGCCCGGAAAGAGTGGCTTGCATGCGAGTCTGCTGGACAAGACTAACCATTTCTCGCTGAGCGGCATCCAGTGAGGCCCCTCCTCCTCCAAGCAAACTGAATCCAATAAAGCCCATCATTAAAGCCATTACGGAGATAACGACAAGTAACTCGAGCAGAGTGAAGCCCGACCTATGTCCGTTGAGAGAAGTCAAGTATTTAGAAGAGGGAATCATTCCTCTAGGTATTTTTCGATATTCCAAGAGAACACATTCTGGCTATCACCACCGTCGTTCAAGATGTAAATTCCGACTTTTTCATGGATGAACTTCAACTTATCTCCCGCATCCTCTACGACCTGAGAATCATACTCCCTAATGAGAGCATTCTTTAAATCAGTAAATGCGGTCGCTTCAAGCTCAATGAGTCCATCACCATCGCGATCAACCACGATGAATATCCGATCCCCCCCCCAAGCATCCACTAGAAAACCATTTTTACCAAACTCATCTTCGCCTAAAGTATGAGACTCACGAGAACGCTTATTCCCGTCCCTGTATTTTTCCAAGGCAATCTATGTATTTTTATTACGATCCTAGTTCCGTCTCTTTATGTCGTCAATATACCGTTCATTATCTTCCTGATAGCGTTGGCCGCGCTCCTGGTCTGCTCCCTCTTTCTGCTTGCGCCTCTCTGGTGAGACACTCGC
>JACNJI010000305.1 GCA_014382645.1 Verrucomicrobiota bacterium
TTCTCACCCCAGGGGCATGAAAAATGAGTTTTGGCCTGCCCAAACCGTCGTAGAGTACAAGCTCCCAGACACCAACTTGTCTGGGAAGATCCTTCAAATCCCTTGGTCCAACGACAACCGCCTGCCCCGAGATCGTGGTCGCCATCTACCGAGAAACGAAGCACTGCCCGCAAGTGGTTCCCTCTTTATAGGCGAGGAAGGAACCCTCGTGCTTCCACACGTCGGCGCCCCAAAACTCCATCCTCAGGAAAAGTTTGCCGACTACGCCTACGAACCCGCAGATAATCAAAACCATTTCCACGGTTGGCTCGACGGCATCCTTGCTGACAAACAACCCTCCGACGGCTTCGACTACGCGGGGCCGCTAACCGAAGCCGTTCTCTTAGGTAATATCGCCGCTCGCCATCGAGGCGACCACCTGAAGTGGCAAGCTGAGCCGATGAAGCTCACGGGTCCGAAGGGCGACCTCAACCATTTCCTCCGCCGCAACTATCGTGATGGTTGGGACATAAAGGCCACGAGTTAGTCGGCACCAAACTTGGTACTAGGCAAAAATCCCTCACAGAAGGTGCTCCGGATGATAAAAAATACGCTCAAGCTTCTCATTCCCTTTCTCGTTCCGTTTGCACTGCAGGCAAGTACCCATGTTTCGAAAAGTCTCGCGAATCGGCTTACGTATCTAAGTGGAGGTGATCCGTTTCACCCCCATCTCGATTTCCCGAAACTGACTACGCCCCAGTGGGTGGGCGAAAAGGGAGTGGAGGCAGTGGTAACTTTGGGCATAGATGATATGCGTGGACCCGAAAAGTACGAGTCTTTCCTCCGCCCCGTTCTCGAGCGTCTAAAAAAAATCGATGGGAGGGCACCCGTCAGCATCATGACTAATTCCTTCAAACCCGATCACCCCCAAGCTCAAACGTGGTTGCAGGAAGGACTGTCCATCGAGGTGCACACGCTCACCCATCCCTGCCCTCTTCTGCAACAGGGGAACTTTCGCAGAGCCGCCGAGGTTGTCCATGGTGGCTTAGACCTGCTCGCGGGGATTCCCGGGAACCATCCCATCGCCTACCGCATGCCTTGCTGTGACTCTATGAACAGCCTGAGTCCCCGCTTCTTCGCTGAGATTTTCAACAAGACCAGTGCCGCCGGCCGCTATCTGCAGATCGACACCTCCGTATTCAACATCACGACCTCTAGAGACAAGTCGCTTCCGAGTAACTTGGCTCTGGACGCCAACGGCCAAGAGCGCTTTGCCAAGTACCTTCCGAAAGCAAAAACGCGCGCAGGCATGCGCACCATGGGTTCCTACGTCGGCACCATTGAGGATTACCCCTACCCCTACGTCATCAACCGACTGTGCTGGGAATTCCCCTGTGTGGTGCCCAGCGACTGGGAAGCACACAATTTAATCGGCGACCGCCAACCCCAAATGCTCGAGGACTGGAAACGCGCACTGGACGTCACCGTACGAAAACAGGGCGTGATGAACCTTGTCTTCCATCCGCACGGCTGGAGTAGCAGCTCGCAGTTGGTCGAATTTGTCGACTATGCTCAGAAGACGTACGGCAAGAAAGTGAAGTTCCTGAATTTCAGGGAATGCATCGGGCGCTTGAACCAAAATCTGCTAAAGGGCAGTTCACTTCGCGGCAAGGATGGCGCTGACAATGCGGTTCGCGTTCTCGATGCCAACAATGACGGATTTATGGACGTGCTGATCGCCGAAAAAGACCTGACACGCATTTGGAATCCGAAGCAATCCACTTGGACCGAGCACAAGTTGCCCTTCAATCCAACGCAAACTATGGCCGGCGTACTGGAAACATCAGGTGAGGCCTCGATGATGGACATCAAGGGCCACGGTCAAATCTGGACCTTCAAGGAAGATGGATGGCAGTTCGTACAGTCCAATGCCTTAAAGCAATCCTCCGAGTCGCCCTCCGCCCTCAAGGAAATCCGTCAATTAATCACCACTGCCAAACCGGCTCTTGGCCGGATCACCAAGAACGAAGGTGAGCAGTCCGATTGGTACGACTTAACCGGCACCATGACCACGCGCCACCTGATCCGCCAACTGGCCAAGGAAAAAGTGTTGAACTGGGAAAGTCCCGTAGTCGCAGCCAATCCGGACAAGCCCATCACATTGTGCCTAACCGGTGGTCTTGGTTACGAAAGCCAACCCGGCACCGCTGGCTTCATGCTGGCGGTGGATGGGAAGGATGCGTTGCGCTTTGACCTGTCCCGAAAATTTAGCCGTTGGCAGGCGGAGGACGCCTCGGTTGAGGTGATTTATCTTCCGACGTGGATCACGGATCTCGATTCCGGCGGCTACTTCTTTTTCATTCTGCCAAAAGGCACGGTGAAGAAGGACCGCCCCATCCGGTTTTCCGTGCGCTCGTTGGGCGCTGGCTCCCGCCGCTGGTTTGCAATCGACGCCAAGCAGAACGTGGTCGAAAACCTCAAGAATCTCTCTGCCGGAATCGGCAAACCGAGCGACAACGTGGGCTTCCTACGTGATGTTGACAACGACGGCGTTTGCGAGCTGGTCGGCAAAAATGTTTACGGTTGGGACGCAAAAAAGAAAAGCTGGCGCGAACGGGCATATGGTCTGCCCGATGGTATTGATCACGCGAGCGAAGGTCTGCGGTTTGTGGACCTTAATGATGACGATTTTGATGACATCGTATTTTCCGATGAGGAGCACTGGGGCATTCACCTTTGGGCCACACAAATAAATGCCGGCCTCGGTTGGCATCCGGGTTGGAGCTACACCGCGCGTAAAGGAAAGCGCAACGACAGCAACGCCATCCCGATGATTTCGCGCGGGGGCTTTAATCCGAACAATGGGGCGTGGTTCCACAGTGGACATCTATGGGTGCAGAACGAGAATACCGCAAATCTCCCCGACGTGGTGGATCGCCGCTCGTTCAAGCAGTTGCTGGATTTCGGCGGACCCGGAGCTAGGGAGCCTGAGGAAAGCAGACAATGCTTCAAGACTCGCGACGGTTTCGAGGTGCAGTTGGTCGCGAGCGAACCACTAGTCCTTGATCCGATAGCCTTCGACTGGGGAGCCGACGGCAAACTCTGGGTGACCGAGATGGGGGACTATCCTTTGGGTATCAACGGCAGAGGGAAACCGGGGGGGGTGGTCCGCTTTCTCGAGGATCGTAACGAGGATGGACGATACGACCATTCGACCGTGTTCCTTTCCGGACTCAACTTCCCAAGCGGCGTCATGGCATGGGGAAAAGGCGTCCTGGTAAGCGCTTCTCCCGACATCCTCTACGCCGAGGACACCGACGGCAACGGCAAGGCCGACCTTCGCAAGATCCTCTTCACAGGTTTCCCCGAAGGCAATCAGCAACATCGCATGAACGGCTTCGTCCTTGGCTTGGACAATTGGATTTATGCCGCAAATGGCGACAGTGGAGGAATGATCAAGAGCACCGCCACGGGCAAGGTCGTGAACATCAATGGCCGCGACATTCGCTTCAAGGTCTCGGGCGAAATGCAGACCCTGTCCAACCAAACCCAGTTCGGTCTGCACCGGGACGACTGGGGTAACTGGTTCGGTAACAACAACCCAAATTGGCTTTGGCACGTGCATCTACCGCTTCACTACGTTACACGCAACCCGCACTTGGTCGTCAAGGACACCCGCCAAATGCTTTTCAACTACCCCGACTCCCGTCGTTGCTTTCCCATCAGTCCACGAATGGAACGTCCAAACACCCCGAATTCCTATGGCATGGTCACGAGTGCAAACAGCCCTTCGCCCTATCGCGGTGGACTATTTGGTCCTGATTTCGAGCACAGCGTCTTCATCAGCGAACCCGTCCACAACCTCGTCCATCGCGAGATGCTCGTACCTGACGGCATCACCTTCACTAGTCATCGAGCCAAGGGGGAAGAGAAAAGCGAATTCCTCGCCAGTTCGGACAATTGGTTTCGACCCACTATGACCAAAACCGGTCCCGACGGAGCCTTGTACGTGGCTGACATGTACCGCCTGGTAATCGAACATCCGAAATGGATTCCCCCGGGTATGCAAAGCAGGGTTAACCTGCGCGAAGGATCGAACAGAGGCCGTATTTGGCGCGTATTCCCCAAAGGATCCAAACTTCGGAAGACACCCCGTCTCGACCGGATGACAACGAAGACACTTGTGGCTGCTCTCGACAGCCCCAGCGGTTGGCAACGCGACACCATTCAGCGTCTGCTCCTGGATCGGGATGACGAAGATGCATTCGACGGTCTTCGCAAGCTGGCCCAAACAAGCAAGAACCCCAAGGTTCGCCTGCAGGCTCTCTGCATTCTGGAAGGTCTCGACAGTCTCGATGCCAAGGTGCTGAAGCAAGCCTTGGAAGACCCTCATTTCAGCGTACGCGAACAGGCCGTTCGCCTCTGCGAGGGGAATCATGCCGACCTAATCGTTTCACGAATCGAAGACGAATCAATCCGGGTTCGCAGGCAAGTCGCTTTCTCCCTCGGTGAATGGAAGAATCCGGAGGCTGGGAAGGCTCTCGTTCGGCTCGCACTTGCCGATGCCAACGAACCCCGCGTTCAACTGGCGGTCAAGAGTTCGGCCCTGCCCCATGCCGCCGCAATGCTCAAGCATATCTTCTCGGAAAAGACGAAAGCACCCGCAGGTCTTCTTTCCGACCTCATACGCTTCGCCATCCTCGACGACAACTTGGACCCCCTTGCCAAAGTGTTCGACGAAATTGCTGCCGAAAAGGATCTTCGACGACAGTTCATCCTCATGGCAGGCTTCGTCGACGCTATCGAGCAACGGAACGAACCGCTCGACGAGTTTCACCAAAGGCTAGCCAAGACTTCCAAGCAAGGCATCGGGAAGCTCGAAACCGTTTTCTCCAAGGTCCGGACAACCGCCCGAGACGACCAAGCCGAGGAGAGCGCTAGAGTTTCCGCCATTGCCCTGCTCGGTCGGGGACCAACCGAACAACGGGAAGACATCAACCTGCTGGGCAATCTTCTTGCGGCGGGCAACCGGCCTTCCATCCGCAAAGCAGCCTTGGACACTCTCCCCAAACTACGCCAACCTTTAACAGCCTCGGTTTTGCTGGCCCACTGGAACTCTTATGCCCCCGTCGACCGCGTTGCAGTGACTGAACACCTCTTGGCTCGAGACGAATCAGCCTCCGCTCTGCTTGACGCCATCGAGACGGGCAAGCTATCCGCCGTCCAGATCAGCCCCGCCCACCGGCAAAAACTCCTTCAATACCCCCGCCCGCCCATCAGTACCCGAGCCAAGAAACTTCTCGGTGGAATAAATCCCGACCGAGCCAAGGTCATCCAGCGATACGCAGGAGTAGGCGACCTGAAGGGTAGCTCCAGGAACGGCAAGCTTCTCTTCACGACAAATTGCTCCGTTTGCCATAGCTTCAAGGGCGAAGGCAACAAAGTCGGACCAGACCTCGCCACCTTCTCCGTCAAGCCAATCAACGACTGGCTAATCGGCATCCTTGACCCGAACCAAGCGGTGGAAACGATGTACACCACCTACCTCGTCATAAGCAAAGACGATTCCGCCATCACCGGCGTTCTTGCCTCGGAAACTGCCGGAGCCCTAATCCTTCGCAACGCATCAGGACAGGAGATGACCGTTCTCCGAAAGAACCTCAAGAGTGTCCAAGCCATTGGCCAATCCCTTATGCCCGAGGGACTGGAAACCGCCTTGAGACCGGAAGCCGTGGCCGACCTGCTAGCCTACCTCCGCACTCCTTAGCTCAAGCAACGAAGGACAAGGAACGTACGCTTGAAAAAAATCTAGGCAAAAGCCTTGCGGAGCATGGCTACGCTCTTGGCGACTCCCTCGTCGGCGGGTGCCTTGCCCTCGAACTCGATCGATACATACCCCTTATAACCGACCTTCCGAAGTATGGCGGCGATACGATCATAGTCTAGGTTGAGAGTGTACCACTCCCCTCCCCCATAATATGTCTTGGCCTGCACGAAGGTGGTCTTCGGGGCGATTTGCTCCAGCTTGTCGTAGGGGTTCTCTAAAAAATTTCCGGTATCCATAAGCACACCCAACCAAGGAGATTTTATGGCGTTGGCAATATGCAGCAGACCTTCGGGTGTACGGGTAAGACCCCAGTGGTTCTCGAGGGCGAGATGCACCCCGCATTCGGCGGCTTTCGGCAAGAATTCCTCGATACAGTCGATGCACCAACGAAATCCATCTTCCAAGGTATAGCCCTTGAGAATGGGTTCATTGCCACGCAACTCCATGAGGTGATCGAAGTTTTTAGCTGTGCCCCAACGCCCAGAGTTAAGCCGAATGCATGGAATGCCCATTTGATAAGCGAGCTCGATGCACTTCTTGGTATGCTCGACATTCTGCTTGCGAGAATCTAAGTCGGGGGAAACGAAGTCTTGGTGAATGGATAAGCTTATGATGTCGACCCCGTTAAGAAACGCATGCCGTTTCAGTTTCTGCAAGTATTCGGGTTTTTCCGAATCCATTTGCCGATGAAGGATGTCTACGCCCTCCACTCCAAGTCGAGCAGTCTTGTCGATCACTGTCTCGATGGACACCTTAGGGGGTCTGAAATGCCAGTAGGAATAGCTGGAAATCCCCAGTTTCACTTGGCCCGACTCTTCAGAAACCGTCTTGGCGACCGAGCTTAAAGGGGCAACCAGAACGGGCAATGCCCATGCAGAGCTCAAGAACTTGCGACGTGCTAAAGTAGACATACCTTACAGGAAGGCTCCGCGAGCCATATTTGGCAAGACGTTAAGATTCATTTTTCAAAAACACAGAATGGCAAGAAGTCAAAAACCACCCGAACAAAGACCAGTCATTTCAAATAGCGCAACTTTTCTACAATATCCGTCGTTACACCTCAAACCTGCCCCAGTTGTAAAGTGGGCATTCATTCAAACCAAAATACATAAAGATAATGAAGAAACTCATCATACTGCTTACCGCTTGCGCCATCGGACTCGGGTCCGCTTTTGCCGCTGAAAAGAAAGAAAAGACCGAAAAGGGTAAAAAGGAACGTCCCGCCCATACAGAAGAGCAAAAAACCTTGCTCAAGGAGATCAAGGAAAAGTACGATGCCAACAAAGACAAGAAGCTAGACAAGGAAGAACGTGCCAAAATCTCCGACGAGGACAAGAAACGCATGCAAGATGCAGGTCTTGGAGGAAAAAAGAAAGGCGGAAAGAAAAAGGAAGAAGCTGAAAAGTAGGCTCTGATCCAGATACTTTTCCATTTTAAAGCGGGACTCTTTTTTTGAGAGTCCCGCTTTTTTATTTGTGGATAAAAGTTAAGGCTAAATAATAACAATATAATACTAATGAAAAAAGTGTTTCAGCTTAGACCTTCGGATAAACGCGAATCGTAACGCGGATTCCTGAAATGAACGACCTTCGGCAAATTCGGTTTTCAGAAGCAAAGCGAGCGGCGACCGTGCAACCGCCCGTCATCCCGATCGTAGGCGAATGGACGCGAGACAATCCGGGAACAATTTCTCTGGGTCAAGGCGTAGTGAGTTGGGGACCACCGGCAACCGCCTATGAGGGAATCGATCGATTTCGCGAAGACGGCGAAAACCACAAGTACAAGCTCGCCCAAGGCATTCCTCCCCTACTCGATCTAATTGGAGAAAAGCTGAAAGTCGAAAACGGGATCGAACTCGACCCGAAGGACAGAGTCTTCGTCACCGCCGGAGCCAACATGGCCTTCCTCAACGCCATTCTCGCCATCGCCGACGTAGGTGACGAGATCATCCTGCCGGCACCATTCTACTTCAACCACGAAATGGCCGTGACCATGTTGGGGTGCAATCCGGTTGTCGTTCCTACCGACAGCAATCACCAACTGGACTTGGACGCCCTGCGCTCAGCCATCTCGAAACGAACTCGCGCCATCGTCACGACATCTCCGAACAACCCCTCGGGCGCCGTCTATCCGGAGGAAGACCTGCGAGCCGTCACCGCGCTATGCCGGGAGTTCGGTCTGTTCCACATAAGCGACGAAGCGTACGAGTACTTTACTTTCGATGGAGCCAGTCACTTCTCTCCTGGTTCAGCCAAAGATGCGGACGAGCACGTAATCTCGCTTTTCTCGCTATCCAAGGCCTATGGCTTCGCGAGTTGGCGGATTGGCTATATGGCGCCCCCTCCCCAACTCATTGACGCCGTAAAGAAGATACAAGACACAAACCTCATCTGTCCGCCGGTCGTTTCTCAATTCGCAGCCTTAGAAGCAATGCGAACGGGTCGAGCCTATTGCGAAGAAAAGTTGGTAGAAGTTCAAAATGTTCGCAATCTCGTCATCGAGAGACTTGCCGGGTGGGAAGAATTCGCGACGACCGCGCCTGCAAAAGGAGCCTTTTACTTTCTCCTCAAGATAAAAACGGATCTCAAATCTCTTTCCGTTGCGCAACGCCTCATAGAGGAATACAAAGTAGCTGTGATCCCTGGTTCCGCCTTCGGTTTGACTAAAAACTGCTTCCTCCGCATCGCCTATGGTGTGCTAGACCGTTCAACCTGTGAAGAAGCCTTGGACCGACTGGAAAAAGGTCTGGCGGCAATTACGAGTTAGTTTTTCTGCTTTCCTCTCCCCGCATTATATCTACATCATTCCCCCATGAAGGTTCATGCCGTACAACTCGATCAAGTTTGGGAAGACAAGGAGGCCAACTACGAAAAGGCCACTCGACTAATAAAGCAAGCAGGGGTAAACCCGGGAGACTTTATTGTTCTGCCGGAAACCTTTCCCACCTGCTTCAGCATGGACGTTGAGCTCACCACGAAGGACGAGCCGAAAAAAACCGAGAATTTCCTCTCCGAACTAGCCCGCAGACACAGAGTATGGGTAACTTCCGGAATGACTATTCCATCGGACACCGCCAGCAAGGGTCGTAACGTTTCGGTCACCTTTTCACCCGAGGGAGAGCGAGTCGGCTTTTATGCCAAGACACATCCTGCCGCCATCTACGGGGAACACGAAAGCTATGAAGCGGGGGACGAGGTAGTGACCTTCCCACTGGGTGACTTCACGGTCTGCCCATTCATTTGCTATGATCTTCGATTTCCCGAGGTTTTCCGGATCGGGACAAGTAGAGGCGCCAACCTATTCACGGTCATCGCCAACTGGCCGGCCGTTCGCATCGAGCATTGGGTCACTCTGTTGCAAGCCCGAGCGATCGAGAACCTAGCCTATGTGATAGGCGTAAACCGGACCGGGGAAGACCCCCAGCTAGAGTACTGCGGTCGCACGGTAATCATCGACCCCCACGGAAAAATTCTTACCGACGCGGGGGACGCGGAAACCATAGTATCTGCCGAAATCGATTTGAACGTGGTGATGGAATGGCGACGGAAGTTTCCCGTACTTGAGCACGCAAGAGAGGATTTCAACCCGAGGGGATAACGACTACCTTCGGTTATTCCTTCGCCCAAAGTGATTTTGGCATATTCGCCTTAGCCAAAATAGTGTCTAGCTTGGCGAGTTCCTCGGCAGTGAAATCGGTGTGCTTGGCCGCTTTCACGTTTTCCAGAATTTGCTCGGGGCGACTAGCTCCGATCAGAGCACTAGTAACGCGTGCGTCCCGAAGTACCCATGAAAGGGCCATTTGCGCAAGAGTTTGCCCCCGTGCATTGGCATGGTCGTTCAGTTCACGAATAACCCGAAGATTCTGGTCATTCACTTCAGACTTACGCAGGGGAGAATGTTCCAGAGATGCCCTGGACCCATCTGGTATGCCGCCTAGATACTTGTCGGTCAGCAATCCTTGAAACAGCGGACAAAAGGCGATCATTCCGAGACCCGTTTCGCCACAGGCATCCATCAACCCGTTTTCAACCCAACGATTCAACATCGAGTAGTTCGGTTGGTGGATGGCAAGGGGAGCAAAACCGTTTTGACCGCAAACCTTTACGGACTCTCGAGTTTGGTCGGCAAGGTAACTGCTTATACCCACGTATAGGGCTTTGCCTTGAGCCACCGACGAATCAAGAGCTCCGAGGGTTTCCTCAAGTGGTGAATTCGGGTCAAAGCGATGGGAATAGAAAAAGTCGACGTAATCCACTCCAATTCGCTTCAGGGATTGATCCAAGCTCGCCAAAAGATACTTTCGGGATCCCCATTCGCCATAGGGTCCGGGCCACATGTCGTAACCTGCCTTGGTTGTGATCAGGATTTCGTCTCGAGGCAAATCCTTGAGAATTTTGCCGACGTTCAACTCGGCCGATCCGTACGGCGGGCCATAGTTATTGGCTAAGTCAAAGTGCGTGACACCTGCATCAAAAGCAGTGTAAATCATAGCCCGTTGTTCTTCGGTCACTATGTCTCCGCCGAAATTGTGCCAACAACCCAAGGTAATTGCCGGCAGTTGTATTCCCCATCGTCCACACCGACGATAGGGCATACGTCCGTCATAGCGCTTGAGATCAGGTAAGTAAGGATGGCTGGTCATAGACATTGAAAAAGCCTTTGCTAGTTAATTTGTCAACGTTGTCGTCACCATCAAAAAGGAATCCGACAAGGCAGATTTGCACTTTACGGAGAAGTAGGGCAATGACAGGGTGAACGCATGTTGAAAACAGAAAGGCTTACAAGGAAAGGTATGACCTTACCCGCACAACAAACTCGCACCATGCGAAAACTAAGTTTCGCCATGACCTGCCTTCGCCTATGGTTGTTCGTGCTTACCTTCGCTTTGGTCGAAGAAAGTTTTTCCGAAGTGAAGCAAGTGCAGTTCAACCGGGACGTGCGACCCATCTTGTCCAACCATTGCTTTGCCTGCCACGGGCCCGACGAAAAGCAACGCAAAGCTAAGCTAAGGTTGGACCTCAAGGAAAGTTTGTTCGAGAAACGTAAAAACGTCTTGGTTGCAATTGGAAAACCCGGAGCGAGTGAATTGTTTCTTAGACTCAGTCACTCAGACCCCGAGGAACGCATGCCCCCGGAGGATTTCCCAAAACAGCTGAAGATGTCTCAAGTAAACTCGATAAAGGCATGGATCGAACAAGGAGCGCCATGGGAAGATCATTGGTCTTATACACCGCCAAGAATGCCTTCTCTTACGGAAAAAAAGAAAAATCTTTCTCCCATCGATCATTTCATCCTCAAGCGACTTAACAAATCCGAACTTTCGCCTGCTTTACCAACCGATTCAAGAACCCTTGTGCGACGCCTGCATCTCGACCTTATTGGTCTCCCACCTGCTCCTTCAGTCGTCGAAGCATTTGCGACCAATCCTTCACATCAAGCATTCACCAAGTTGGTCGACAAGCTCCTCGGCTCCCCTCACTTTGGCGAAAGGCTCGCCCTGCCTTGGTTGGACCTTGCCCGCTATGCCGATTCCGTGGGTTACCAAAAGGACAGGCTTCGAGATTGCTGGCTCTACCGCGATTACCTCATTCGGGCCTTCAACGAAAATAAACCCTACGACCAATTCGTGATCGAGCAATTGGCGGGCGACTTGCTCGAGGGCGACCCTCTTGAGAAAAGAAGCTGGCTCATTGCATCGGGTCTCAATCGGATGAACCAGACAACGAGCGAGGGAGGGGCCCAGTCCAAGGAATACGTGGCAAAGTACGCCGCCGACCGTGTTCGCAACACAGCCGCAATATTCCTCGGTTCCACCATGGGTTGCGCCGAATGTCACGATCACAAATACGATCCCTTTACCACGAAAGACTTCTATGCCTTTGCCGCCTTTTTCGCCGACATCAAGGAGCGGGGAGTGGGCTACCCGGAACACACCGCAATGCCAACCTATGCGCACCTTGACGAGTGGGCCGATTTACAAAACCAAATGACCGCACTGCAGGTCCAAGTGAAAGACATCGTCCTCGCAGACGAGAAAAAAGTTCTAGATGAAAAAATCAACGCCATAAAAGACCGCATAGCAAAGGTCGCCGACCCCAAGAAATGGCCAAAAACATTGGTCTCCCTAAGGTCGACACCGAGAACGGTGCGAATGCTTCCACGAGGCAACTGGCTGGACGAATCCGGTCCTATTATGTCTCCCGCCGTACCCACCTTTCTCGGCAAACTCGACATAGGCAAACGACGGGCTACTCGTCTCGATCTCGCCCGCTGGATTGTCTCACGAGAAAATCCCTTGACGGCTCGCGTCTTCGTTAATCGCATATGGAAACAATTCTTCGGCAAAGGCCTCGCCCGCAACCTCGACGACCTAGGAGCGCAAGGCGAAAGACCCACCCACCCGAAGCTGTTGGATTGGTTGGCGGTAGAGTTCATGGAGAACGACTGGGATATAAAGCGACTCATACGCCAAATCGTTACAAGCGAAGCCTACCGGCGATCATCCAATCATCCCGCCTCCACAAAACTTGATCCTGAAAACCGTCTGCTAGCACGACAAGGCGCTTTTCGTCTGGAGGCGGAACTCATCCGAGACAACGCTCTCGCCATAAGCGGTCTCTTAGTTCCGAAGATCGGTGGTCGCAGCGTAAAGCCCTACCAACCCTCCAACTACTGGTATCGCCTCTACAACTCGGGGAAATACGTTCAGGACAAGGGCGAGGAACTCTACCGCCGTGGCATTTATACTCTTTGGCGCAGATCTTTCTGGCATCCCAGCCTACAAGCTTTCGATGCCCCAGCACGCGAAGAATGCGTGGCGGAACGACCGATATCGAATACACCGCAACAAGCTCTTGTTCTCCTAAACGACCCCACTTACGTAGAGTCCGCCCGCCTCTTCGCCGAACGCATTCTCGCCTCCCACACGCAAGATTTCACCCGGTTCGAGCTTGCCTTCCGATTCGCCTTGGCTCGTTCGCCAAACAATGAAGAAAGACTGATCCTGCAAAAGCTTTTAGCAAAAGAACGCTCCGTCTACTCGGAAAACAAAAAAGCTGCCCTAGCTCTTATCAATACGGGTGAAAAACCGCACAACAAGACAATCGACCCGGCTGAACTAGCTGCATGGACTTCAGTGGCCCGGGCGATTCTCAACCTTCACGAAACCATCACAAGGAACTGATCTTCATGCAAACGCTTGACAGTAACATTTGTCGACGATCCTTCCTCGGCCAAACAGCAGCCGGTCTGGGAGGAGTCGCCTTAAATTCTCTGCTCCAAGCGGAACAATCTCCAACGCAAGCCTTGATGAGTCTAGCTCCCAAAGCCAAGCGAGTCATATTTCTCTACATGGCCGGCGGCCCCTCACACTTGGAAAGCTTCGACTATAAACCCATGCTGGAAAAGATGAATGGCCAGGCCATGCCGGACAGCTTCACCAAGGGTCAACCCATCGCGCAATTACAAGGGAAGAAACTGACCTGCCGAGGACCCTACTTCAAATTCAGCCGACACGGCGAATCAGGTCAACAAATCAGCGATGTCTTTAAACATATTCCGAAGGTAGCGGACGACATTTGCATCATCAGATCGATGCACACTGAGGCAATCAATCACGACCCCGCTCATACCTTCATGAACACGGGGACGGCCATAAGCGGTCGACCGGCCATGGGTTCATGGTTTCTGTACGGTCTTGGCTCGGAGTCCCAAGACTTGCCTGGTTTCCTCGTACTTACTTCAACCGGAGGTGGACAGAATCAACCCATCGCTTCGCGCCAATGGCATAACGGCTTTCTACCCGGACGACTGCAAGGCTCTCAATTTCATTCCACGGGTGATCCCGTTCTGTATGTTCGCAATCCCGAAGGCGTATCCGAGAAGAGCCAACGCGACGTAATCGATGCAACGCAAGCTCTTAACAAAATTCGGGCAAGCCGACTGGAAGACCCCGAAATAGCTACGCGAATCAGCCAATACGAGCTTGCGTTCCGGATGCAGGCAAGTGTACCCGAGTTGGTTGACTTGTCAAAGGAACCGAAACAAATACTCGATCTATACGGCACCAAGGGAGCGGATGGTTCCTTCGCGGGAAATTGCTTACTCGCCCGTCGACTCGCCGAACGAGGAGTTCGTTTCATCCAACTTTACCACCGCGGTTGGGACCACCACAGCAACATAGAAAAAGGAATGCAGGCTACGACAAAGCTCGTGGATCAAGGTTCATCGGCACTCATTCAAGACCTCAAGCAAAGGGGTATGCTCGATGAAACATTAGTGGTTTGGGCAGGTGAATTTGGCCGTACGCCAATGGCTCAAGGATCGGGTCGCGACCACCACATGAAAGCCTTCTCGATCTGGATGGCCGGAGGAGGTGTCAAAGGGGGCGTCACATACGGCGAAACCGACGAGTTCGGATACAACCCGGCCGTCAATAAGATGTCTGTTCACGACCTTCACGCCACCATGTTATCCCTTGCTGGAATGGAACACGAAAAGCTCACCTATCGCTACCGCGGTCGCGACTTTCGCTTAACCGATGTCAAAGGCAAGGTCGTCCGTGAGATCCTAGTCTGAATCCACTTCCACATGTGGTTGCCCATTCCATGGTTCGGGAACATGGAAATACCATAAGAGTTCAGGGAACTTCAATGGAAGGGTGGACGAAAGTGATTGGAGAGCCACTATTCTCCCATACCAAAGAGCAATTGAATTAGCTAAAGAATTGACTGAAAGTGTTGTACTTGAAAAAAAACCTTTAAGGACTTAGGTCATTCAGTTTCGGCAGACACTGCTTCTTCGTCGGTCTCGGTTTGTTCGTTTAGATACTCCTTCACACTCAAGTCGCCGACAAAGGAAACGCCATCCCGGCGTTCCACCACATGGTAGCGCTCGACATACTTCTGAACCACGTGAATTTTGGCGTCGAGGGGTTGGACGATAAGCAGTTGAAGGTGAAACTCCTTAAACAAATCCAACAGGAATTCAGAGAACTCGTCGTCGGTCTTGCTAAACATTTCATCCACGGCAACGAGTCGGAAGGTTTCGGTTCTACGTCCACCCACGTCGATGCCATACTGGTAAGCTATGGCTGTCGCAAGGATGGTGGAAGCGAGGCGATTCTTCTCCCCTCCCGACTTCCCCGAAGCTCCCGAGTAACTTTGTCTCAAGTCCCCTTCCTTATAGAATTCATCAGCTCGGAAGCGAAACCAATTACGAACGTCGATGACTCGGGAGGTCCAAGATTCGTCATTCTCTAGCTCTGCCAAAAATTGCTCTACCCTATGATAACGCTCGCGACGGCGATCTCTTTCCTCTTCCGCCTCCAGATCTCCCTCGAGAGCGTGTCGACGCATGGTCTTGAAGCGACGGACGCCATCATCACCGGAATCTTCTGCCTTCAACTGAATATAAGTGCCTTCCTTACGATCGAATGTGACACGTGACAGGTGCTCGTTAAGCTCATCAATGCGTTTGCGAATCCGATCCCGGTGAGATTCCAGAGCTTCACTGAAACTGGAAACTTCCTCAGGGACTTGAACACGGAGTAATTGCTCAAAGCGTTCTTTATTTTTCGCGAGATCCTCGAGCTCAATCTGCTTTCTAACTTCCTCAAATGGATCAAAGGTCTTTTCATTGTAACCCTCCTCAAGATCGAGAGGTAATTCATCGCGAAAAGCCTGATTCTGAGGGGCGGCTACAAATCGTTGCATCGCGGCCACGTTCTGATCTCGAAATTTGTCGAGGGAAGATTCCAATTTCCGAATTTCATCCTCCATTGAATGAAGTGCGTTTCTTGCCGCCGATTCAATATCGTCAGGCTCTTCGGGGGGAACCCCAAAAGCATCCTCTATCTCCTGGAAAAGAGCTTCCACAACATTTTCACGCTGAGTCTCACCATCGTCATCCTCGATGCCTTTGACCGCTTCGGGGATTTGAAGCTCTTTCCTCGCATCATCAAGAAGCGATCGAAGATTCGTTATACGATCTTCGTTCCTTTCCGCTCGTGCCTCTACCCCACCAATTCGCCTCAAAATCTCGTCTCTCAATTCTTGTGAATCAGATAATTTTCGGGATGTCGAATCCAAGTCCTCCTTGAGCTTCCGAAGGACATCGGAACCACCAACTATCACACGTTCCTCATCTTCAAGATCAGCCATACGAGTGGCTATCCCGAGACGGTCGACATCGGAAAACTCTCCCGCACTGGAAACCAGTTGGGCGCCTGCCTTCAACTTCAATCGCAAATCAGTACGCTCGGAATCAGCTTCACGGACGGCTCGGGCTGCCTCATCTGCCCTTTCACGAAGAAAGGCAAGCCGCTCGTCCAGGGACCTTTGCTTAGGGTCCACGTCCCATCCCAAAATGTGGCGGGAAGCATCTTCTACGGGATACCTATCGTCCTTTTCGCGCAGCACCCCATCGGTTTTCACTAACCCCGAAAGGCAAAGAGCGTGAGGCATTTTATTAAATTCCTTATCGGGCTCATTTCTGCAAAGGTGAGGGAAACGGTCAGCCAATTCGGCTCGCAACCAGTTTTGACGACTTTCATCCAATTCGGTTCGCAGCGTTAATTTCGCAACAACCGAATCGTCGTGCAACTTAGGTTGCTTCGAATCGGACTTGGGGCAAACAAAGGCGAGCCGATTGCCTAATTCATTTTCGTGAAGAAAAGCTTCGGCTTTCTGAGCAAGTTTGGACGGGACTAAAACAGAAAGGGCAAAAGGACGCAACAGTCGCTCTATGACACCAGTCCATTTCTGCTCATCGGGCACAAGTTGAACGAGTTCGGCAATAAATGGGAGCTCGCCAACATCTCGATCCAAAGCAACGGCTAAACTGTCTCGAAGGCGAGAGAGCTCAACGGGAACGTTGGAGTTACCCTCGAGCAAGTGACTTCTCTGGGCCTCTAGTTTGGAGATGATTTCGTTGGTGTTTCGCAGACTATAGCCAAGGTCGGGGAGCACTTCGTCCAATTCGGAAACCCTAGCTTCATGACGTGGAAGTTTCTCCTGAAGTTCGTGACGCAAATCCAGAAAAGCCTCCTCTTCTTTAACGACGAGCCCACGCACCCACGAGCCTAGCAACCTCTCAAAAGTGGCAGCTCTCTTGGATACCATTTCACGCTTGTCGCGAAGGCGGTCTAATTCCGCACCTACTTGCTCTAGTCGGCGATTCTCGTCGCTATCCGACAAAACGCGTTCGAGGTGATGCACTTTTTCTCTCAGATGATCGACCTCTTCACGCGAACTCTTCAACCTAGCTCGCTCTGCTTCCTCACGATGCTTCAGTTCTTCTATACGTTCGATTCGACTCTCCAGTTCAGCATTGGCATAAAAAGGCTCAATCGTGGAACGCAATAATTCCGCTCGATCACGCTGGGTCAAAGATTCGATAAACTTCTCGTGCGTACCCTTGATTTGATCCAATTCATCCAACTGACTGGCTGCAGTCTCTATACGACGATGCGTACCCCTCATGTCATCGAATCTAGCTTGCAGAGCCCCCCACTTTTCCCGCGCTCCTCCGTCGTCTCGCATATGCTCC
>JACNJI010000067.1 GCA_014382645.1 Verrucomicrobiota bacterium
AATATGAGTGCCTGGTGGACTTAACGGAAGACCCGATACACCTTGCCCCATGGCGAAAGGTAGTCCGGAGCAAATAGTTCAGGGTCAAGGGTCTCCATAAGAAATCCTTGTACGAGCAAGGATTGGAATACCTCGTTGGCCATGAAGAACCATGCGGGGATTACTTGGTAACCACGCGAGGGTATCTGGATAACCTCTCCCTCGGCGAGCATTTCGCCATCCTCTCGACCCGATGTTTGGGCCAAAGCCAAGGGATTGGCGCCGTGGCTGGCCGCGATTTGAGCGATGGTCTTGCCTCCGGCCGGGACAGTATAAGTTCGACCACCGAGGAAAGCCGGGAGGTTGCTTTGGATTAAGTGATACTTGGCGCCTTCCACGGGTTTGGGAGGGATTTTCATGAGTTTTCCGGTTTTTGCATCGTGCATGGAGCGATGGAAGGAAAATTTGACGGGTTTAGCCAAGCCGGGCAATTTGGCCAATCCGGTACCGACGTCAGCCTCGATCTTATAGCCACCACGCATGTTGAGTGTGATTTTGCTACCGGAGGAGGTAACCCAGTCGGCCTGTGTCATATAGGATTGGCGCTTGAGGTCGGCGGCGGATGCAAAGGAGGGATGGGAATAGGCCTCGGGATCGAAGCGGTCGAGGAGGAATCGCTTGGCCAAGGTGGAGCGATAGGCATCCGCGGACAAAATGATGAGATCGCGCTGCTCGGGAAGGTAGAGCAAGCGCTGGGGAGAAGACCTTTCGGGGTTTGATGGTATTCGCAATCCGTCGACTTCGAGGGCGTCGACGACCTTGGCGGGCTCTCCAGGGGCACCTACAATCGACATCGACCCATACGGGGCGACGCCCTTTTGGTCCTTCGTTCGCAACTTCCCTCGCCGATCGAGACGAAAACCGTTGGCGAAAACAAGGGAATTGCCCTCGCGGCGGGCGTTTCTCAGGATCGACATGGCTTTGGGCACACGCCCCCCGGGGTATTCACCCAGTTGCTTGTCCATGAACAAGTTTCTAGAACTGAAGCCAATGATGGTGGGAAAGATGCGCATGATTTCGTAGGGGAAGAAGAGATAGACTTCCCTCGACTTGGTGGGTGGAATATAGTCGGGACTAGCAAGATCGGCCAAGAGTCCCGGATAAAAGCGCAAGTCGGGTGACCCGTCCTGAAAGAGAGCTTGAACGGCTGTTGTGTATTCGGATGAGTGTGCCTTGGTGTCGTCGTGAAGGTCCATGTAGGTCTCCGCCTTCAATCGACAAAGGTTGGCCGCTTTCAGCTGAGAGGTGGAACGCAGGATTTCAGAGGTGAGGAAATTGTCCAAAGTCTGGTGAGCGGGGGAGGTGAAGGTGCGGGCGCCCCCGTAAAACCAACTGCCTGAACCATAGTCCCACCAAGTAAGGACGAAATCGTCGGGCGCAGCGTCACGATTGAGGGCTTCCAATGCCTCGATGGTCTTACCGGGATAGACGACGTGTGAATTGTAATTGCGAGCGTGCTGTAAGTTGGGACGAACCAGAAAAACGACGAAACCGCCTACTATGGCCATGGAGAGGATTTTTGCAGGCCAAGCCGAGGCGGTAAGAAGACTGCTCTTGGGCAAACCCGACAGAGCGGCCCGGACAAGGAACCAGACCACTGCCATAAGGAGAAAAGTAACGCCCAAGGCGGCGTAGTTGCCAACATGCACGGTGAAGCGAAGACCGACTTTGCCCTCGAAACAATAATAGGCGATGGCGAGGAAGGGGACGGCCATGCAAAACTCCCATCTCCAAAAGATAAGGAGTCCCAAACCGAACAGACCGAAGAAGGCAGTGGGAAGAATGGTGGCGTCTTTTCGCTTGGATGCGGGAAGACATCTGGCGCAAGAACAGGATGGGGTATCGGCGAGAATGCGGTTACGGACAGTCTCGGGAGGAATTTTTCCGGCTTCCCGAATGGTTTGCTTAACGTTGCGGAAATTCAGTTGGTAATTGGAAGATACCGAAGAAGCGGAAGACACTTTCCCAGGTCCTTGAAGGTAGCTTTCCAGCTTCCCCGTAATTTTTCCGTAAACGCCCCCGTAAATACCAACGAGCAAGAGGGCGACAGATGCGAATACGACCAAATATTGCGAACGGCGAACGGTGAACGAAGGGGATCGTCGGTCCTGCTCTTTGGCTGAACTTTTGCCAAGAGACCGGGAGTTAATCTCTGTTTGCGGAACGGTCTCCATAAAACGAAAAACAACAAAAAGAACAGGCAGAAGCAGCAAACCCAACCAAAAGCGTGTGGGACTCGCCTCGATCATACTGCCTAGGGACCACGCCTCGGCATACATTACCCAAGACAACAGAATGGCGGTTTGACAAGCGAAGCTCAGGGATGGTGAACGCCCAAAGCTCTTACCCTTTCGATCGATGAGATATTCCAAGACCGACAAGCCGAAACGGTAACCGATGAAAGCTAAGCACATGGTACAGGTAATGGCCTGACCGGAACCATAAATAAACCTGAATAGATAAAGAGTAACGGCACCTGCCAAAGCAAATTTAAGAGACTCTCTTCTAGAGGCCGCCAGCAGGAAGAATATCGCTAGAGCCGGCACCGTGATGGAAAACATATCGGTGTCGTAATAACCCGCCAGAGTACGGTTGTAATAACTGTGGGTTACGCCGGCAAGGCAGGCGGCAAAAAAGCCCCAGAGGGTGGAACCGTATAGGCGACCGATAAGCACGATCGGAATGCAAACGAAACCGGCTACCCACACCGGCAACCACAGCAGCAATTGCTCAATGGTGAGTGAGGGGAAGAGCTTAAGCAAAGCATAGGGCAAAGCCGTGATTGCTCCCGAGAAAATAGCGGACGGGAGGAGGTTGTTGTTTTGATGCAAACCCAGATGAGCTTTTTGCAAGATGCTGCCGAAGTAGAAACTGTCGTGCGTGTTGGCCACGGCCACGCCGTCCTTGACCATTTGAGGACGAATTAACTGGGTGTCCCCGTTCGCGTCGACATAAGTGGCCTGGGCAAACTCGATCCACTCCAGTCGTGCATAAAAACTAAGCAAATACGCAAGAAGGATTAAGATGATGGCGACCGACCAGTGAGTACGATCCTTAGGTAGCTCGATAAGACCGGGGAAAAAACCACGACCACGAACCATCTCGGCGAGGCCTTTGGCGCTGAAGAATTTCCCGCGCGATTTCCTGATGGACAGATTCAACTCTTCCGAATGCGAGATGGGTACCGCACCAGAATCGGAGGGTTGACCGGAATCATCAACGGGGTTTTCGTCTTCCTTCATGCGTGCTATTCAGCAAAAAGGAAGAGAGTCTGGAGGAACTCGGTCCTAATTGCAAGAATCAGCGAAACTTTAGCTGAAGGGTTTTCAG
>JACNJI010000293.1 GCA_014382645.1 Verrucomicrobiota bacterium
ACATGCTTTTTTGAAAAGGCTGAATTCGGGAACCTTTTACTTGTTAATTCACCAATCAACCAACCTAGAAATAAAATGATTACCACTCTATTCACTCTATCCGTGGGATTTGCCCTCGGGCTTTTTTACTCAAAGGGCAAGCATACTCCATTTCGCGACTTCAAGCGTGATCTTGGGCAAACCTGCCGAAGAATGCGACACCTGTTTTTTTCCCTGTTTAAGGATGAGCCTCAGCCAGAGGGGCAGAGGGAATCCATCCGGGCCCCCAAGCTTTGAAAACTTTCGAACAATAACAGTAAACCTAATAAAATCATGAATATACTAAATCGAACCTGGAACCTGATCATGGGAAAAACCGAACGCAAACTCGAGGACCTCGAGTGGAATAACCCGGAGGTCGTCTATGACAATGCACTTGCGAAAAAGAGGCAATGCTTCGAGGAGTTGCTCGATGCCGTGGCCCAGTTTGAGACAAGCGTTTCGGCGTCGAGGGAGAAGATGGCAAAGCTAAATCTGGACCGGGAGCAACTAGAAAACGCGTTGCGAGGCGCAAGGGCAACCGAATCGATGAAGGATGGTCCGACAATCGTAAAGCTCCTGGAGAAGAAGGAGGAAGAAATATCCGAACACAGGGCCTTGCTCGAACAGGATGAGAAGGACCTGCAGGGGATAAAGGCGGAACTGGAGCAAGCCCACGCGGAAGTCGAGCGTTTCGAGGCGGAAAGTGATCGAGAACTTGCCAAAATCAAGGCGCTGAAGACGAAGGAACAGGTAGAGCAAGCTTTGGCTGGAATGGGGAAGGAACCCGAGTTGCAAAGCCTTGCCCGTCTGCGTGATCGTCAAAAGAAGGAAGAGAATCGGCTAAAACTCTTTCGGGAGTTGAACGAACCCAAAACCCTCAACACCGAAAGAACAGAGGACGAATACGTCGAGAAATTCCGTAACCTTTGCAGGGAACAGTCTTCGGCCGGAGAGATTTTCGTTAAGGAAGAGAAAGCAGTTTTGCTCGCTTGAGAATAACACTGAGCATCGATTCCCATGAAGCCTAAAATATGTTTTCCACCTGTTGCCGATCCATTCTTTACGGATTCGTGCATTGCCTGTGAAAACCTCGCCTTGCCTTCGGGGTTTGCATCCGAAGGCTTGCCCGAGTACCTGCCACACAGGCACCTTGAGATCAGGAAGCGATGGAGGGAGACTTGGTCGGCGGAATTGGCCAGACGATTGTCCGGGTTAAGGATCGCGTTGGGGACCAAGGAAGTCATCCAGCGATTGAGGGACTGGGCCTTGGCTCGGGGCGTCCCTTCCGGCTCCCGGGTCGGGCAGCACTTTGCCCAAGTCGCGATTGAAGCACGAAAGTTGACCACCGATCCGGATCGGATCGGCCAACACCTTGAGGAAGTTCTTGTCACGAAGTGGGGTCTAGCTCGTTATTATCGAACCGCCTCCTACGTCGATCAATGGTATGCCCAAGCAATGGCTAAACTTGCCGGAAAAGAGATGAGCGCTGTCCTGGAAAAGCTCTTCAAGTCGATCCGATTGACCGATCGATTCCTTGAAGCGATCAACCAGGAACTGGAGGTTCTTGATTGCGAGATCTCCTTGCCGAAAAACCCAGTGCCATGGGTCCTAGACTGCTCTTTGGGCCGAAGATGCGAATTCATCGTAGACGAGGTTAGTTCGATCAGTGCAGGATACTCTTCGGACCCTTTGGAACTGGTCGCATGAACATGAAAGCTCCATCGGAATCGCTCGGGGCGCCCGGGATCACGGGAAATCGGGCGATGGAAGTCTTTCGCTTGCCAATCATTCAGAAGACGAAAGCCGCCACAGGACTGGAGATCGAAGTCGAGACTAGTTCGCCTTGGTTCATACGGGGGGAAGAGATCCCAATTGTCCATGAGCCATTTTCGGCGGTGAAGGCAACCGACCCCGTAGTTTCAGAGATGAACGCTCAACCACAATTATCCACTGTTTCATGAAAACTCCGGAAGAATCCTTTGGCCCCGACACTATTACAGTCAACGAGGTGAAGAAAGCTCCCGGACCTATCTGTCACCTAGCGGTTGCTTTGGCCTTCGCTCTACTCGCGGGCATGGTCTCCATACTTGCCGAGAGTTCCCCGTGGGAGGCAATCGTATTGGTGAGCTCGGGATCGGCTGCGGGGTACCTCACCAACAAGATTGCCATCGGTCTCCTTTTCCACCCGGTGACACCTTGGTTCGGGGGAAGACTGTACGGCATTTTCTATAAAAGAAAAGACGCATTCGGAGGCAAGTTGATCGACGTCACCTGCGAACGATTCGTCAACCCATGCCTGTTCAAAGATATGTTTCGCTCGGAAAAAGTCCGCAAACCCATTCTCCAGCACCTAAGCAGTACCTTGACTGGTTTTCTGGACAATAATCGTGAAACTTTTCGAGAGACCTTGGACAATACCTGCGGTCGGGAATTGAGAGAAAAATGGACGGACAGACTGGCGATCGAAGTGGGAGAAAACGCTTGCTCGGCCTTTTCATCGGGCTTTGACACACAAGAACTCGAGAAAACCCTGGCCGACTTCCTTCAGGCGGTGGGTCATAAAAGCGCGAACACAATTGCCCAAACGGAAGACCTAAACCTGCGACTAGCCCATCTCATAGTTCGAAAAGTGCACTCATCCGACCTTGTGACCAAGGTAATCGAGCAGCTGGCGGAAACCTTCGAGAAATGGGACGAATCAGGAAAAACACTAGGCAATCTCGTCCCCGAACAACTACAAAAACGCTTGGAAGATTTGATCACGGGAAGGCTTAGAGAATGGGCCATGGGTTCCTTGGCCAACTATATTGCCAAGAAAGACAACCGGGAATGGATAGGCGAAATCGCGAGACAGGAATGTGAGAGAGTTCTTTGGAGCAAGGTAGATTCATTAAACCCGATAAAAAAATTCTTTGTCAAAACCTTCGGAGACAGGGAACTCGACAACATTGTGATGGAAATACCGGGCATGGTGGATGGATACCTCGGAACCCTTGCGAGTTATCTTCCAAATTCACCGATTGAGAAACAAATCACTAAGGCATTGGCCGAACGCTTCCCAGCGATCTGGGACTTGGAGATCGGGAAACTCAAGGGATGGTTCACGGAAGACGAAAGGGAGGAGATGCTCAACTACGTCACCGCCAGACTGAACGACAACGCCGAAGGTGAGCTAGTGCAGGGCGGTCTCGCTCGAGCATAGGCATCTGTCTGGATGGAACCCGTGTGACAATTGTTCACGTCTGTCGGTTCGGCAGGGTCGGCAGTCGAGTATACGTTTGGGGGCGTGGCGTGGAACGGCTGGCTGGAGGGGGATGACAGC
>JACNJI010000109.1 GCA_014382645.1 Verrucomicrobiota bacterium
CCCAGCAAACCCGTCCCGGTGCAACAACCGCCACTACCCGAACCCACAGTACAACCTCCCAAGACCTACCCCCAGTCATTGCGAGCCACAAAGTGGCGCGGCAATCCAGACCGAATCGTCACGTCGCAAGATATAGGTCACCCCCACCCACCCGCTTACCTCCATCGACCCATCTCTTAAAGGCATCCCTCGCAAGGACGGACACACACACCAGTGGATAGGAACAAACCTTGTCCCGCTCCCCATTTCGCGTTACGAAATCCACCATCGCATGATCAACCTGAACGAACCCTATTCCGTCCCGCCGGACGAAGCCAAGTTCTCCCCCGGAGAGGTCGTTCGCCATCTGCGATACGGCTACCGCGGCCTAGTCGTGGACTTCGACACCACCTGCCAAGCGGACGACGGCTGGCACAAGGCCAACCAGACCCAACCGGACAAGAACCAGCCATGGTATCACGTATTGGTGGACGGGCAGCACCAAGTGACCTACGTAGCTCAGAGCAACCTCCAATCCGATACGTCCGGCGACCCTGTTGTGCACCCCATGCTCAACCTCTTCTTTTCCGGACACGACGAATCGACCAACCGCTACCTCCGTAACGAAGTGCCCTGGAACCCCGGCCAACCACCCGACGCCCCGCCCCCGCTCCCACCGGAACCACCCGAGCAACTGGCGTGAAGGGCAGCACGGCACGTCACTAAGCAGGAAACAAATAAGCTTAGTCATTAAATCGCGAGACCATAGGTTTGTCTGAGTTCTCTGGTAAAATAGCCTGTTCTCAAGACAAACAAAAAGCATTTGTCATTGCGAGGAGCGCAAGCGACGCGGCAATCCAGTCGGAACCGTCCCACTCCACAAGCATCGACCGCCATGCACACGCACCTCGACACATCCCCTGTCATTGCGAGTCACAAAGTGGCGCGGCAATCCAGCGGAACCGAGTGTAACTCGCGGCTACCCGCACTCCCCCTGGATTGCCGCGTCGGGCCTCAAAGAGACCCTCCTCGCAATGACAAAGTCATATTATATCATAGAGAGGGTATAACGAGGAATATACCGAGTGGAAAAGATCTCTTCCCCCTTCGTGATCTTCATGCTCTTCACGGTCAATGCTTTCCGTTCTTCGGACCGCTGAGGCAAGAACCATCCTGCCAACACTTTCACCATAAAGTCCATGAAGAAAAGAAGGAATGGACGTTGAACACCACATCACCATTGGCAAGCAATTGATCAACCGCATCGGTGTGAAAACTATCCATCCCAAACATTCACAATCTTGTCATTGCGAGGAGCGCCAGCCACGCGGCAATCCAGCCCGAACCGTCGCCCACAAGCATCGACCGCCACCATGCATACGCACCTCGGACCACCCGCTGTCATTGCGAGCCACAAAGTGGCGCGGCAATCCAGCGGAACCGAGTGTAACTCGCGGCTACCCGCACTCCCCCTGGATTGCCGCGTCGGGCCTCAAAGAGACCCTCCTCGCAATGACAAAGTCATATTATATCATAGAGAGGGTATAACGAGGAATATACCGAGTGGAAAAGATCTCTTCCCCCTTCGTGATCTTCATGCTCTTCACGGTCAATGCTTTCCGTTCTTCGGACCGCTGAGGCAAGAACCATCCTGCCAACACTTTCACCATAAAGTCCATGAAGAAAAGAAGGAATGGACGTTGAACACCACATCACCATTGGCAAGCAATTGATCAACCGCATCGGTGTGAAAACTATCCATCCCAAACATTCACAATCTTGTCATTGCGAGGAGCGCAAGCCACGCGGCAATTCAGTCCGAACCGCCCCCACAAGCATCGCCCGCCACCATGCATACGCACCTCGGACCACCCCCTGTCATTGCGAGCCACAAAGTGGCGCGGCAATGACAGCGGAATAAGCAGTATCGAAAGAATCCCCCGGCCCTACTTGCAAATTGAGAGAAGTTCGCCGTGTAGCTTGTGAAGCTCGGGCATGGGAACTCCCGCAGTTTCCCCGCGACGCAACGGCTCGCCCCAGATCGCATCGACTTCCACTTCGAGCCCGGCGAGGAAATCGATCAGACTTGAGGGCTTGTAGGCGTCCATCGGCTCGGTGAGAGTGAACTGCAGATCGAGAAAACTGTCCTCGATCTCCACCCCATGAGGAGTTGCCGCGGCCTGCAACTCCTCCATCAGAGAGCGAGCACGCCCGCCAAGCTCCGGATCTGCCAAAATCCGGTCCGTGGTTATCCCGCCGGCGACAACGGAAAGACCGTTGAAAGGTATGTTCCAGCACAGCTTTTTCCATAGAGCCTCGTCAAGGGAGACGGCCTCGCGAGCGTCCACTCCTGCCTCGGCAAAGGCATCCATGATCTCGCGACCCTTACTGGAAAGCGATTGCCCGACTTGACCGAACTGTACGTATCCCGGAAAAATGCTTTCCACCACCGTGCTCGATGTGCGGTTTATGCAGGTAAAACACAAGCCGCCCACAATCGTTCGATTATCTCCGAACAGCTCGGCAAGGCGTTCTACGTTTCCCATACCGTTCTGGAGAGTGAGCAGACTGGTGTTTTCATCGACCAAGGGAGCAAACATTTCACCAAGTCGCGAATTCGCGGTCGCCTTCGCCGCGACGATCACCCAATCGCAAATGCCTATATCGGAAGAATCCCGATAGGCTTGCAAGGGTTCCACAGGTAAACTTTCGTTGGATGCGTGGAGAGCGAGAGTCAGACCGTCGCGTACGACGTCCTCGTAAGTCGAGCGGAACAAAAAGCGCACGTCCGCACCTGCCCTTGCGAGCATCCCTCCGTAGAAACCTCCCACCGCACCCACACCGACCAAAGCGACCTTACCCGCCTTCGAACAAGCGCTCACGATCTCATTGGCTCAACCAAAACAGTTTCTGCAGATTCCGCCTTGTCGGGATAGTCCAAGGTGTAGTGCAGTCCCCTGCTCTCTTTTCGGCGAAGTGCCGAGCGCACGATGAGCTCGGCCACGCAGACTAGGTTGCGCAACTCCAATAAGGGCAAGTCCACCTTGGCATTCCAATAGTATTCGTTGATCTCGTGCGACAGGTTCCGAATCCGCGAGCGAGCCCGCACCAATCGTTTGGTGGAGCGGACGATGCCGACGTAATCCCACATCGTGCGCTTGAGCTCATCGAGGTTGTGGGCCAGAACTACGCGTTCGTCCGATGCGGGCACGTCCCCGTCCACCCACTCGGGCAGAGAGAACTGCGGCCTTTTCATTTCCGCCAAGTATGCATTCACCGCTACAGCCCCACGAAAGGCAAGCACCACCGCCTCCAGCAAGGAATTGCTGGCCAAACGGTTGGCTCCGTGCAGCCCCGTGTA
>JACNJI010000230.1 GCA_014382645.1 Verrucomicrobiota bacterium
GATGAGCTATCGTCCGTCGGCCGTTAACTTTCCATAGTCCACTTGCTCCAGTCCTTGCACCGGCAAGCTGGAAGTGCGTTCGCCCCGTGAACCTCTCTCCATCCACTAATTTTTTTTTTAACTTCTCTGAATTAATGGACGACGAACCCCAATCAGACCTCGAAACCGTACGTACCTATCTACTAGACTTACAGAACCGTATTCTGATCGCTACCTGCGACCTCGATCCCGTTGCCGAAGTTCGAAAAGATGAATGGGAACGAAGCGAAGGCGGCGGCGGACGCACCCTGTCGCTGTCAAAAGGAAAAACCTTCGAGAAAGGGGGAATAAACTTCTCTGACGTCAGTGGGAAAAACCTCCCGCCCTCCGCAACAGCCAACCGTCCCGAACTAGTCGGGGCTTCCTTTCGAGCCATGGGAGTCTCGATCGTGCTTCACCCCGATAACCCCTTTGCCCCCACCAGTCACGCGAACGTACGTTTTTTTAGAGCGGAACCCAAAAACGGCGATCCGCCGGTCTGGTGGTTCGGTGGTGGATTCGACCTCACGCCATACTATGGTTTTGAGGAGGATGCCGCAGCTTGGCATCGAGCCGCGAGAGACGCTTGCAAAACCTTTGGTGAAAACCTTTACCCCCGTTTAAAAAAATGGTGCGACGAATACTTTTATCTCAAGCACAGAAACGAACCACGGGGGATCGGAGGCATCTTTTTCGACGACTTCTCCGAAGGTGGATTTGATCACGCTTTCGCTTTTCTTAAAAGTGTAGGCGACACCTTCCCCAACGCTTATCTTCCAATTGTCGAGAACCGGGCAAATCATCCTTTCGAGGAACGCCACAAGGACTTCCAACGCTACCGAAGAGGCCGTTATGTGGAATTCAACCTCGTTTACGACCGAGGCACCCTCTTCGGTCTCCAGTCTGGAGGACGGGTGGAATCCATCCTGATGTCTCTTCCACCCGAAGTGACATGGAAATACGAATGGCATCCCGAAATCGGCACCGAGGAAGCCCGACTTTACGAGAAGTTTCTAAGACCACGAGATTGGGTTGGGGAGTCATGACAGGTCGCCAACGTATCCTCGACGCCTTGGCTTGCAAGCCTCTGGACAGACCTCCGCTCTGGATTATGCGACAGGCTGGACGATACTTGCCAGAATACCGCGCACTGAAGGAAAAGTACAGTTTTCTCGAGATGGTTCGAGAACCCACCTTGGCCAAGGAGGTAACCCTGCAACCGCTAGCTCGGTTCCCGCTCGATGCCGCGATCGTATTCAGCGATATATTAGTTGTGCCGGAAGCCATGGGGCAAGGCTATGGGTTTCACGACAAAGGCGGCATCCGCATGGACTTCGCCATCGAAACAGCCCACGACGTCGACAAACTCGAAGTAGAGGGAGCCGCCGATCGCCTTGATTACGTAGCGAGGACCCTCGCTCTCTTACGGGAATCATTGGGCAATGAAAAAGCCCTTCTTGGTTTTTGCGGATCTCCATGGACATTGGCATGCTACGCAATTGATGGCGGATCTTCAGCAGGCTTTCCTCGGACACTGGCTTTTGCAAAAGAGCAACCCCATGCCTTCAACCAGCTGATGGAAAAATTCACGGCCGTGCTGATTCAATACCTCCGCCGGCAAGCCGACGCCGGGGCAGACGCCATCCAAATCTTCGATACTTGGGGAAGCCTGTGCCCGGATGACGAATCGGAAGCATGGTCACTTCGATGGATCCGAGAATTAACCTCCAGCCTGCGAGGCGAAATCCCGTTAATCCTCTACGCCAAGGATTCTGCAAACAAGCTCAAAGAACTTGCTTCATGCGGGACGACCTGTCTCGCACTAGATCATTCCATCGATCTAGCCGAAGCCAAGCAAAGTCTTGGGAGCGAAATTTCCGTTCAAGGGAATCTCGACCCAGAACTGCTGGAGTCAGACCCTACCTCGGTTCGCTCTGCCGCCAAAGACCTGATGTCCCGGATGTCGCCTTACGACGGGCATGTGTTCAACCTCGGGCACGGCATCCGCCCCACTGCCAGAATCGACTGTGTGGAAGAACTGGCGAAAACCGTGCTTGGCTATTCTTCAGGGAACTGACTGCACGAAACTAATCCCGGTCAGGGCAGCGGTTTCAGTACGCATGTGAAACCGACAGCAAGCCCTGAGGAAAACAAATTTCGTCGACGGCGGCTTCGAAATCCTTAAAGCCCTCGAGAATTTCAATTTCCATGCGAATGAAATACAAAGGGATAATCGGCTTGTAATCCGGCGGGATGCGTACGGCATCTTTTTCCGTGGTCACGACAACCTCGGAACCGGCATGTCGAGCACGCTTCAAAACCCTGTCCAGTTCGCCTCTGGTATAGCGGTGGTGATCGAGAAAGCGTCTACGATAGCGGAGGTCCCCTACCAGTTGCTCGATCATTTCCTCGAAACCTCGAGGCGAAGCAATGGCGCTAAAGACCCCGACGGGGGTTTCTTTCAGAAAATCGACATTTTGCAATCGGTCTCCATTGACTTCGTGGAAATGCTTAGGGTGGTGAGTGCAACGAATGATTTGAGCCTTGGGGTTGTGCTTGTTAATCAAATCCAGCAACTCACCATCCGGATCCGTCTTCGATTTGGTGAGAAAAATATAGGATGCCCGAGAAAGATGAGAAATCGGTTCGCGAAGGATTCCTCGAGGCAGCAGGTGGCCATTGCCAAAGGGGTTGGTTTGGTCGACCAACAGCAGGTTGAGCCGACCTTTCAGAGCCAGATACTGAAAGCCATCGTCCAGCACGAGAGTGTCCACTCCGAACTTGCGAATCGCATAGGCTCCGGCTTTAACGCGATCCTTGTCAACGAGAACCACTACGCCGGGCAAGTTGCGAGCCAACATGTAGGGTTCATCGCCAGCAACAGTCGAATCAAGCAGGACTTTTTCTCCATCGCTAACCACCTTTGGCGGTGGAGCCTCAGTATAGGTAAGCCAACGCCAGAAACGCCTCAGGGGAGGTTCTCTACGACTTTTGTAACCCCGACTGAGGATGGCGACCTTTCTCCCTTTGGCCATGAGGGCTTGAGCAAAGCGTTCCACCACGGGTGTCTTGCCGGTGCCTCCAACGGTTAGGTTTCCAACCACAACGACAAGGCAACCCAAGGGTCTGTCTTTGAAAATGACCCTATTACGATATAATTTGAGCCGAAGACGAACCAAACCGGAAAAAAGATATGAAAAGCCCTTAAGAAAAAAACCAAAGACACGGGCGGGCGGGGAATGGTCGCGATCGTAAATTACGCCCTCGACGAAAACTTCAAATCGTTCCCAATTCCGATATAACCTTTTGCGTAA
>JACNJI010000066.1 GCA_014382645.1 Verrucomicrobiota bacterium
CCGCCTTTCCGAACCCTCCGACGCCCCTAGCTATGGCATGCACCATTTCGCCTTCCGAGAGCATCTCTTCAAGCATCAGGAAGTGACGACTGTATGCCTGCTTGATTTCGGGATCGATGTCCACCAAGTCAGAGTGGTATTGTTGATTCGGTGATGCCATGCTCGGATCGGAAGTGGAGGAGGGTGCGGAACCTTGTACAAGCAGCTTGGTATTCTTCCGTAAAAATCTAAGCGCCTCTTCCAACAAGGAAGCCAATATTTTCCCATGCCATGGCTGCATTTCGATTTTCTGAGTATGATTAATGAGTATTTTGCTGCCCAAAAAACCGGCCTTTGATTGAATCGATTGAATCTGCGACCACTCGATAAAGCTACCCTTCTCCATCATGTTTTTGAAATAAACTCCCACATTCGTGGCCAAAAAGCCTTTCTTGGAGTCACCGCTTAGAGTATCGTCGAGCAGAACCAAGTTGATGTGGTTATTGCTCTTGGCCTCATAGGCATATCCAGCATAGGCACCGATTAGTTTTTCATAGGGAATTCCCGAGCCAAAGAATACCTTTTCTCCCATGTTTTTGTTTTCATTGCCAGCGTAGATAACTTCATACTGTTGCTTGAAATCAGCGAGGAGACCATCGATGTCAAGTGACGTACTCGTCTTGCTGGATCCGGCGTACTGGTCTGCCAGTTGAGGACGGGGCGACTCGGGGGCAGGCGACATGCTCGTCTTGCTGGATTCGCCGTACTGGTCAGCCAGTTGATGACGGGGCGACTCGGAGGCAGGCGACGGAGTGGCTGCACGAGCCAACAACTGGTTCAGTGGAAGCCACTCGCTGGCGCCTTCCCAGCAAGCACTGTCGGTTTGCGACAATTCCCCACCTTCAAGGTATTGCTTTGCCTCGGCAACCGAATAAGGCCCAAAGTTTTGACCATTTCTTTCTACTAATAGATTTCCACTCAATGGAGGTTCCGCATCCTCTATTCTGGGAGGAGGTGGAGGTGGAGGTGGAGGGTCTTCCGCGGGCAATAGTTCCTCCAGACTTTGCCAATCGGTGGAACCTACCAAGTTCAGGTGCGTGGAATCGTTGACAATCCCCTTGGCCCGTAAATCCCGAATATAAGCTTCTTCGACCGGGCCAAGAGTTTGGCCTTGGGCATCTATGTAATAGTATCGCATGACAAAATTAGGTGATGACAAAAACACCGCTTAGTCAAGACGCATGACCGCTCGGAAAACAATCACGCTGACACTACTGCGATGACGCCGAATTTGCGGCTTTGTGGTTTCAATTTGCCTGAGGGGCTTGAGGGCGACGAACATAGCGGCAAGTAACTTCTTCATCCCTCCATCCAACACTCGCCGACGTTCCAGTCAAGTGGGTTTTTTGCGTACTTTTGCGATTTAGGTCTCCCCCCCCGCTTTTGCATTATAATGAAAAACGTTGGCGGGTGACACCGCGGGGAGAGTAGTTGATCCGCAGACCGGCAGACCGGTCTACCGCTACTTGAACTTTGCCCGAGTGCGCTTGGCCATATCCCGGAAGGTCTGGCAAACCAGCGGCAACTGGGGATTCTTGTCCTTGGACTCGATTATCTCTAAGAAAGACTTGAGAGTCTGATTCATAATCTGGTTGGTACTCAAGTTGCCGTAATTCTTGTATTCTTGAACCTTCTCCCAAGTCCCCAGCGAGACGTTTGCGGTGAATGATCTGGACTCCTTTTGAGGCTTAGGGGATTTGCGGACGCTCATTTTATCTTTGGGTTGCAGATTAGGTGCTAGAAATTGCAATTATGTTAACCAAAACGAATTCAATCGAATGCATTCCGGCAGACAAGGCGTGTCCTGAGCAATCTGCAATCTCATATCACCTTCGGGCTAGGCGGTATCCGGCTAGCCGGAGACGCTTGACGCCAAACCCTCGCGACCTAGCCTGTACGCGATGCAGGTCTTCGTCAGCAAGGGTGGTAAACAGTACGCCCCGTTCTCCTTGAAACCGCTTTGCCAATTCGTCGAGGCGGCAACTGTGCCACCACCGACCACGCCTGCCGTGATGGAAGCGACTGGACGACTGTAGACGGCGTGCCTGGGTTCGCCCAGGCGGGCGGGCGGGAAGAGGCATGCTGGGATGCCAGCACGAAAGTCCCTAAAAAGACTGCTACCTGATTGCGGGATTTGCTACTCTGTTCGTAGCTGCCCCTCATTGGTCTGTATTGCGGTCTGAGTGGGAACGAAGATGGGATGCCAGAGGCGTTCGCTGTTTAGGCGAATCCCGCTGTCCCGCAAAAGAACGAGGACGCAGCTCTAGAGGACTAGAGCAATGTATAGAGAGTGATTCAGCAGAATGTGAAATCGGTTTGACTACATGCTTGTCATTTTTTTCTTTGGGTTTTTAAAATTTAGTCGTGTTTGGAAAACGATCAGTTTGGTTAGTGCTATTTTTGTCGTCGCCGGTTTTGGCGGCGGAGAAACATTGGTCGTTTCAGCCGTTAACACGGCCAGTGTTGCCTGCGGTGAAAAACAAAGCTTGGACGATATCGCCGGTTGATTTTTTCATCCTCCAGCAACTGGAAGCCGCGAAGTTGCAGCCAGCCAAGCGGGCCGAGGCGGTGGTTTTGCTTCGGCGGGCGACTTTTGACCTCACGGGACTGCCACCGACGCCGGAGGAGGTGGAGGCGTTTGTTCAATCTTCAGCCCGCGATCCACAGGCCGCATTTAAAAATGTGGTGGACCGAATGCTCGCTTCGCCGCGGTATGGTGAGCGGTGGGGGCGGCATTGGCTGGATGTGGTTCGGTATGCGGACACGGCGGGAGAGAATTCCGACATGCCGGTGGATGATGCGTGGCGTTATCGGAATTACGTCATCCACTCCTTCAACCAAGACATGCCCTTTGACCAGTTCATCCGCGAGCAACTGGCCGGCGACATTCTCGCCAAGGCGAACCCGAAGATTGCACCGGAGCGGTACAGTGAACCGATCACCGCCACAGGGTACCTCGCCATCTCGCGCCGGCACGGACATGACGCAAAGAAGGATCATTATCTCACCATCGAGGACACCATCGATACGCTGGGCAAATCGTTCCTCGGCCTCACCATCGCCTGTGCGCGCTGTCACGATCATAAGTACGATCCGATCTCGGCAAAGGATTACTACGGGCTGTACGGCATCTTCGCCAGCACGCGCTACGCCTATCCCGGATCGGAAGGCAACCGGCCGATCACTGATCTTGTGCCGCTGAATCCCTCCGGCGAGTTGGCCGTGCACATTGCGAAATGGAAACAGCGAAAAACGGACCTGGAACGCGAGGTGTCGGCGATTAA
>JACNJI010000107.1 GCA_014382645.1 Verrucomicrobiota bacterium
TGCGAATACCGCCGAAATTGGAGTTGTGCGTGCGCAGGGTTTCCGTGGTAACTTCTACGTTTGGATCGGGATTGTCTTCGAGGTCATCGATGAAGCCTGCATTCAAGTCCCAATCGTAGGCAGACTGCATGGAGGCAAAGGTAGCCATCAGTTTGACGATGGAGCGAAGGACGAGAACGTCGGCGTAGTCGACCGTAACCGGTTCCTCGGTACCGGTGAGATCCTGCGTCAGGATGATTACGCTGCCGGAAGGGATTTTGGCAAAATGGGAGTCTACTTGCTCGAGAGATGGAATAATGGAGTTTTGGAAAAGCTCGGCCAGCTTGCCCGAGTTGAAGTCGCGATTGAGGGTGTGGGAATAATTTTCAAGCATGGGCAAGTCAGAAAGGGTGAATTGCCGAATGGAAGAATCTACCCCGATGGAAACTACGAATTCCTTGAGACTGTTCGCCTCGGTGGATTCGACGATATGCAGGAGGGCATGTATGCCTTTCAAAAAGTTGGATTGAGGATCGTTGGCGTTTTGCACGCGAGCCATTTCCGAAGTAAGGTTCTGAAAGGATTTAGGCAACTGGGGCTCCACCTCGACGGCATCGGAATACCACCCCCAACCTTGGTTAGCTCGCTTGGTTTGGATGAGGTTGCGGAAGTTGGAAAGGGTGGCCTGGATGGAGGCATCGCTCAAATCCAAATGGTTTCCAACTAACAAAAGCCCCTCCAAGTTTGGATAATTCCCAAGAATGGAAAGGCTTGATAGTTGATTGTCATCGAGATCAAGAGAACGAAGTTTAGACATTTCCGCCACCCCCGAAAGATCGGCATTTCTGGAACCATTAATTGCAAGGTATTCAAGCTTGTCCTTTAGGTTCCAAATGGGAGAAAAATCGGAAATCTTGAAAGCGTCCCAGATATATAATGAGGTCAGATTTGGAAAATGCTGCAAATCGGCGAGCGAATTTATTTGAGGGCCATCGGAATCAAAATCCAACGAACTCCTATATTCGAAATCCTCAGTCTTGAATTGATAATCCTTGCCCGTATAACCGGGGACATAATACCAACCCCTTTCAACTTTGCTTCTGATTTGTGCCTCGAAGTTGGAATCCGTAAATTGAATGGTGGCTCCAAAACTTGAATTGATTAAGGAAGCAAACGCCGAAGCGAGAAGGAGTAGACGGAAAGGATCTTTCATGGCTTTTTACTTTTTGATAAAACGGTTTTTGCGGTGGATTCGCTCTTCAAGGGGATTGAAATGGTTTCCTTTCCGTCATCCATGGAAAGGAGGAGAGAGTTCGAAAGTGGATCTGCCGTTAGGGAAATATTCCCTCGCCGACTTATGGTTTCTCCACGAGCGATCTGCACGTCTCCCCAGACTCGCAAGGCTCCCGCGGAGGTAAACTTGCCCTTGGTTGCGGTGATCCGGAAGGCATCGCCAGTCTGAGGGCGTATAACCAGCTCAATGGGTTCGGCTACGGCGTAGCGCACGCCCCGTTTTGCCGAGACTTTTTGAAACAAGTCGAGCAAAGTCTCCTTCCTCGCCCAACGAGCATCCAAATCGATGTGGAGGTCGTGAATTTTGAGGAAAGCCAGACCCAATCGAAGAAAACCAACCTTGGGCTTTTCCGCAGTGGCCTCTCTGTAACCGACCCGCAGGTAGCGGTGGCCGGATTCATCGTCAAAGAAGGCAGTTTGAAGTCCTTTGAAGTCGCGAAGGGAAGGAAGCTTGGCTTTTGCGGAAAGTCCGCAGTCGATTCCCGACGCAAGAAAAGACAGAACAAGCAGAATCAATCCGGTTGAAGGGAATGGAGGGAAAAACGTTTTCGTTTGGGATTTAATTAGTCGAACAGATGGGATTGAACAAAATAATTAGAATTGAATTCTAAAGATCAATTCTATTCCTGCACTATCCGAGCGAACAAATCACCCCCCTCCCTCTTGAGAAGTTCGGGAAGACGGAATTCCCGAATATGTGGCGATGGATTCCGAAACAGTCTCGGAATGTCGACGTAGGAGAAAAGACTTAAACGGCGCCTTCGCCGAGGAAGAAGTCGTTGCCCTTGTCGTCGGTGATGATGAAGGCGGGGAAGTCCACGACCTCTATGCGGCGAATCGCCTCCATGCCCAATTCCTCATACTCCACGATCTCCACGCTCTTGATGCAATTTTTGGCCAATCTAGCGGCGGAACCACCGATGCTGCCTAGGTAGAAGCCACCATGATCTTTGCAAGCCTTGACGACCATCTTCGAGCGATTGCCCTTGGCCAACATGACGAGGGAACCGCCTGCAGCTTGAAATTTGTTGACGAATGCGTCCATGCGACCGGCGGTGGTCGGACCGAAGGAACCCGAGGCATACCCCTTGGGCGTCTTGGCCGGACCTGCATAATAGACGGGGTATTGCTTGAAGTACTCCGGCAATTCTTCTCCTGCGTCCAGACGCTCGCGAAGTTTGGAGTGAGCGAGATCGCGAGCAACGATCAAGGGCCCGGACAACGAGAGCCGGGTACGAACAGGATGTTTAGTAAGCTCTGCCCGGACGGCATCCATGCCTTGGTTCAAATCGATATGGACGGCATCATCGCCCTCTTCCACAAACTCGGGTAAAAAGCGAGACGGGTTGCGCTCAAGTTGCTCGAGAAAGACTCCTTCGGAGGTGATCTTGCCGAGGGCTTGACGATCGGCCGAGCAGCTTACACCTATTCCGATTGGCAGGCTGGCCCCGTGTCGAGGCAATCGGATGACTCGGATGTCGAGACAGAAATACTTACCGCCGAATTGAGCGCCGATTCCGCGTTTGCGGGTCAGTTCGAGAATTTTCTCCTCTATTTCAGGGCAGCGAATGGCGTGACCATGTTCGTTGCCGACGGTGGGGAGATCATCCAAGTAGCGTGCGCTAACGAGCTTGACCGTCTTGAGATTCATTTCAGCAGAAGTCCCTCCAATGACCACCGCGAGGTGATAAGGTGGACAGGCAGCCGTGCCTAGAGCAGCGATGCGTTCGTCGAGGTATTCCAGAAGAAGATCCTCACGAAGCAGAGAGGGTGTACCTTGATGCAGGAAAGTCTTGTTTGCGGAGCCTCCGCCCTTGGCCACGAATAGAAAGGAGTATTCATCGCCATCACCGCGATGAAGGTCTATCTGCGCGGGAAGACTGGAACGGGTGTTCTTCTCCTCGTACATGGAGAGCGGTGCGAGTTGCGAGGAGCGCAGCGTGTCGGCGGCGTAGGATTTTTCAATGCCGCGCTCAAGAGCGTGATCGTCGCCTCCGGGCGTCCAGACGCACCTTTCGTTTCTACTCATGACGATGGCGTT
>JACNJI010000536.1 GCA_014382645.1 Verrucomicrobiota bacterium
GGGGGAGATGCAACGGTAGAGGGTTGAAAGAGCAGTACAGACCGAGACCCGCGCATTGCAGCCGTAAGCAATAGTAAAGTTACTCTAACTGGCGCACTTTTCAGCGATGATGTAGTGATCATGGTTGAGGCTCTAACCTGCCTAGGCTTCACCGTAAATACCGATAAACAAACTGCCCAAATCACTGTGAAAGGAGAATCGGGAAGGATTCCCAACCATTCGGGTGATCTATTCGTGGGCAATGCAGGCACGGTTGCTCGCTTCTTAACTGCTGCCCTTTGCCTTCATCGGGGTGGGAAATATCGTCTAGACGGAACAGAGGCCATGAGAGAGCGTCCGATGCAAGGATTAATCGATAGCCTTAAACAGCTAGGAGCACGCTTCACATTTGAAAAAAAGGACGGACATTTTCCTTTCGCAATCGAAACTCAAGGAATCAAGGAGGGGACATGGGTGGTTGATGCAACTGCAAGCAGTCAGATTCTTTCTGCTATGCTTATGGTTGCACCTTTAGCCGAGGCAACAGTCGAGGTAGTCCTTCAAAACAAAACCGTCTCCAAACCTTTCGTTGAAATGACCTTAAATATGTGCGATCATTTTTCGGGTGGAAATGCAGCATTTACTATTAAAGGCGACAATTACAAAACAATTTCCAACAAGGGGTACTCTTCGAGCAGTGATAATTATCAGGTCGAACCTGATGCAACTGCCGCAAGCTATTTTCTAGCTCTTCCCATAGCGACGGGAGGGAACTGTAGTTTAAAAGGATTCAAAAAAGACTCCATTCAAGGTGACGTCGGATTTATCGAAGTGCTTAAGGAAACAGGTATTCACGCCGACTTCACTAGTGAAGGAGCGTACACCGAAGCACGGAGTGAATTGGAAGGGAAGCACTTCGATTTCAACGATATATCAGACACTTTTTTAACCCTTGCCGCACTTGCTCCACTTCTTGAGGGGAATACCACAATTTCAGGAATTGCACATACGCGAAAACAAGAAACGGACCGCGTTTCTGCGATGGCCAATGAAATGCGAAAACTCGGTCAAGAAGTATTGGAAGACGATGATTCAATAACCATTACCCCGAGTCTTGAAAACCTTCGACGGAAAGCGTTGGAAGGAGTTTGTATAGACACTTACCATGATCATAGAGTCGCCATGAGCTTTGGGATTCTAGGCTCGGCCGATGTTCGAGGAAATGGTCAACCATGGTTAACCGTACGAGATCCAATGTGTTGTGCAAAAACCTTTCCAAACTTCTTCGAGGAATTGGAACGAATTCGCCTAGTCTCCCTTGCCCCGCAATGAAAGAAAAATTCATTGTTTTAGCAATCGATGGCGGAGCCGCATCGGGCAAATCCACAACCGCAAAGACACTGGCTCAAGCAATGAGCCTTATGCATGTCGATACAGGTTCGCACTATCGAGCCCTTTGCCTGAAATTGCTGAAGAAGAAGGTGTCCCCCGATGACGAAGGATTGGGAGAAGTTCTTGGGGCATTGACTCTGGATACAGAGATAACAGGCAACCAAGGTCGAATTCGCTTGGATGGAAAGGTGCCCGACCCGAATGAGCTCCGCTCCGATCTAATCAACGAAAAGGTATCTTTCTTCGCCGCCCGACCGGATGTTCGTGAAAAACTTCTCGGTTACCAACAATCACTCGCGGAAGTTGCCGAATCGGCAGGTTTCTCCGGTTTGGTAATGGAGGGACGCGACATAGGTTCGATCATATATCCTCATGCCCAAGTAAAGGTTTTTCTTCAAGCCGACGAAAGAGAACGTAAGAGACGCAGGGAAGCCGAGGGGCAAACCGATTCCATTTCACTTCGCGACAAAATGGACACCACTCGCAAGAACGCTCCCCTAGCCTGCCCCGATGGGGCACTCGTCATCGATACAGGTAGCCATTCCATCGATCAAGTTGTCAGCATGGTGCTGGAGTTGGCGGAGAAGGCTAGGTCATGACTTTTCTATATCGTTGCGCCCAAACGATCTCCTTTCTCTATTTCAAAATCTTCCACCGCTTTCGCGTTTCGGGATTGGAACATGTGCCGAGCGATGGTGCCTTTCTGCTGGCTTCCAATCACGTCAGCTTTCTTGATCCACCTGCATTAGGTTGCCGAGTACCTCGAGACCTTCACTATTTTGCCAGAAAATCTCTATTCAAGGGGTTGTTGGGAAAACTGATAACAGCCTTTAACTCCATCCCCGTTGACCGAGGAAGTGCTGATGTCTCGTCCTTCAAGAAAGCCTTGAAGGTGCTCGACAAGGGGTCACCATTGCTTGTCTTCCCCGAGGGGACAAGAAGCCTCGACGGTTCCTTACAGGCAGCTAAAGCTGGAGTCGGCTTAATTGCAATCAAGGCACGCGTTCCCGTATTGCCCGCACGCGTTATTGGCGGTTTTGAGATACTTGGCAAAGGTTGCAAGTGGCCAAAGATCGGTAGCCGATTGACAATCGTTTACGGTCCTTTGCTACAAATCGAAACTCTTGATCCCGGACCCAAAACGGCAAAAAGGTCCCAAATAGTTGCCGATGCCATCATGGAGGCTATAGGCAAACTGGGGGATTGATTCCGATTAATCTATTTCCCGAAAATCCTCTTGATCGCAAGGGCGCAGTTTCCAGGGTCCAAGACGGTTAACACTGGGGTGTTACTGGGCATTTGCAAGGTGGAGTGAATATTTACCAGCATATCCACCTTATCGCTGAAGGGAGGGCAACCGATTGTGGGGAATTCCGAATTGGCGGCGACAAACCCGGACAAGGCATTCGAACGACCTGCTATTGTAACGTAAACGATAGACTCCTCGCCGGCGTTGGAATCTAGGATTTCGAGCACTTTCAGAGGTTGCTTGTGAGCGGAGGCAACGTGTTGGTCCCAAGCAATCCCAAATTCATCAAGGGAAGCAGTTATCTTTTGAGCATGTCCTTCGTCTGAAGTGGAACCGAGAATAAGTACGACTTTCATGGGTCTATTGTTAAATTTTTACAGTTATTAGAGATAGGCGGAAAGATTCTTCTCCATGCGTGTTTGTACGGGTTCTCCCGTCACAGGAAAAGGAAAAGGCTCTCCCGTAATTCTTTCGTAAAGGTAGAGATAACGACGAGAGAGCTCAACGACAAGATCCCTCGGGGCTGCAGGAAGGACTTCGTCGCCGTAGGGATCGCAGTTGTCTTTGAACCAAAGGCGGAGAAACTCTTTGTCCACGTTTTGAGGTTCTTGCCCGGCTTCAAAACGTTCTTCGAAGGTCTCTTCTATCCAGTAGCGACTGGAATCGGGCGTGTGGATTTCATCAACTAGAGTGAGGGCGCCGTTGGAGTCCTTCCCCATCTCATATTTAGTATCGACCAAAATAAGACCGTTTCGAGAGGCTGTCTCTTGGCCGCGCTTGAACAAATCAAGGGCCACCTGTGAGGCCGCATCCCAATCCTCTTGAGTCATCCAACCTTCCTCCACGATGGCCGCAGGGGAAATCGGCCGATCATGAGCCTCCTCCTTGGTCGTTGGAGTAAGGACGGTGGTGTCAAGGCGTTGGTTCTTCTGCAAGCCATCGGGGAAAGATAGTCCACAATATTCTCGATCCCCATTATTATAGACGGTCCAGAGCGAAGTGGCCGAACTTCCGGTGATGAATCCACGGACGACAAACTCGATCGGAAAAACCTCACACTTCTTTGCCGCAGTGACATTGGGGTCGGGAATTCCCAATACATGGTTAGCCACTATGTCCTTAGTGTGCTCAAACCACCAGGCACCAGTAAGGTTCAGCACTTGACCCTTAAATGGTATGGAGGCAAGGACGCGATCAAAAGCACTTTGACGATCGGTAGTGACGAGAAGGAGCTCGTCTCCTAAATCGTATCGATCTCGGACTTTGCCTTGGTATTTCTCACCCTTTCCTAAATCGGTTGCAGTAAGGCAGTTCTCGATCTCAGCCAAGATGCGTTCAGTGTAATCTACTTTGGTTTGAATTATCTCTATTTCACTCATTAGAAAAGTTAAATAATCGTAGACAGACAGTTCGAGAATTCAAGCGCAACCGATCAAAGGAATGCTTTTTTTCGTCATCTTACACTAAAAATAGGCTTTTTTATCTCTTTAGCTCTGTTCAATAGTACGGCAGAGACAACTCGGGAAAAAATCATGACGGAGTCTTTTACATTTAGCCTAAACTCCCCTCACGATAAGGATAATCACAAATTCAGCACACCTCGAGAAAGTCGAAGAGTGAGGCGGGGGGGGGCATCCTTGGCAAGCATTTTGCCACCACTCCAAGCAGGCTCAAAGATACCGTCGAGAAACCATCCGACCCTGTAGAGTGTAGCGAAATCAAAAGATGGAGCTTCGCCGCCTTGGCCTCCCACAACTTCGGCTCCAAGCCTAACGTTATCTTGCATCCACGCAGGCATGCGAAGATGGAAAGGATTTCGCCGGACCTCTCCGACGTGATGAGATAGTGCGGCCAGTAGGTCTGCAAGATCGGCTTCGGAGGATTCCGCCATAAGATTGGGAGAATGCATCTGCCCCCAGTACTCGGTTTCAACAAGTAGCGGAAGGGAATGGGAAGGCAACGCGGCAAGGGCATCCATCACGAGATGGTGTACTCCCACGTGAGTGCCGTTCCAGTCAAGAATGTGAGGAAAGAAAATGGCTTTGGGAGACCATTCCGAGAAGATGGCTTTGATGCTCTCGACAGCGGTAGTCCAATGTTCGGGTTCGTTCTTGCGGGCGAGAGGAGTGATGCGTTCAAGTCCATTTGGAGATGTTTCCTGAAGATCAAAGCCGAGATAATCGCAGGCATTCCTTAGTTCGGCAAGACGGGGTTGTTGCCGTTTCTTATTACTACCAAGAGTGACGGCTACGTTAACGACCCGAGTGCCTGCTTCTCGCATTAAGCGAAGCGGAAGGCCCCCGATGATGCATTCGTCGTCGGGATGTGGGGAGAAAACAAGTACGACGGGGGCATTTTCCGCTAGCTTCGAACGAGGCGGTTTCTTTATCCCGCCAAGTGGTAGATCAACCCCTTTTTCCACGAGTTGCCGAAAAGACGAGGCGAATGAAAGGTAAGGGTTTTGGGACATATTGGGTTGGGTTAAAGACTTGGCAGACTAGCGGCGGCAATGGCTTGCCCGTGACGTTTGTCTTTCTCTCCCGGCATGTGGAAAGCAATCTTTTCTGCCACTTCGGGGAATTCCTCGACGAGAGTTTTGCGAGCTTTCGACAGAATAATTTCGCCGCCCTCTCCACTTGTCACCCGACCAAGAATCAATAAGTGTCGAAGATTGTAGTAGTCTGCATAATGGGCCACCCCATAGCCTAAATACGAGCCGATCGTTTCGTAAATCCTGCGTGCCCTAGGATCATCGATTGCCATTAGGTTTTGAACCTCAACCAGCTTTTCGGGAAGAGATAAATCCGATGGCAATTCAATACCGGAAGGATCCAATAGTCGGCCCACGGCCTGCTGAGAAAAATATTGTACGCCGCAACCGCGATCCCCGCTCCATTCATCGGCAGGAGCAGTTTCGGCGTAGTCGACGGGAGCAAAGGCCAATTCGTTTAACCAAGTAGTCACGTTCCCCTCAGAATTAACATACCCCGCAGCCTCACTGGTGCCCATGGCCAGTCCGAGAACGGCATTTTCCCCAAGTGTCATGGAACCAGCAAGAGCGGTTACGTCTCCGTCGTTGATGACTTCGAGCGGGACAGCCCATTCGCGAGCAAGATCATGGAAAAGCGGTTTCACTTGTGAATCGAAGAGAGGTTCCGGCACGCCGCGAAAAAGGGATGCTACCCTTGGCTGGTTGTTTATGTATACTCCAGCGGAGCTCCCGCCAATGGCATCAACTCTTGGCAAATGATTGGAGGCCTTGCTCAAAGAATCCATTATCCCGTCGCGATGGTATTTGGGGTCTTCCTTATGGTAGGGGTTCCATTTCGTTTCATCACTGAATATAACTTTCCCATCGACTACGGCAGCTACCTTTCGGTCACTTCCTCCAAGATCAAAACCGATTCGGCAACCATCGAGATTACGACCGAGTTTTTGGGCCGAGCTTTGCTCCGATGGTAGATCGGGAGTCAGTACTACCTCAAAGGGATTTCCATACACCCGAGACATGAAATCAGCATCGAAACGACCAGTTGGCGTATCCGAAAAATGCTTCTTCAAAGCTTCCCCAAGCCCCACAGGACCGTCGAAGTAAACTCGGGCTCCACCTCTCGACCAGAGCAGGAATTTCAAAAGACGTTCCGTGTAACGAAAGTTCAAAAATGCTTGTGGATGCCGTTCGGGAAGCACCTCGGCGGCATGCCTCAAAAGTGAGCCGTTCCCCTGCTCCAATGCAAAATCAATGGACACAGGGGATTCAGTAGCTCGAACCAATTGAGCATAGGAGCGATTCCATACAGCGGCAGGTTGAAACGACGAATCGAGCGGCGGCGGATGCAGTAAAGCCGGGAGTGAAAACTGCGATGGGATCGTCATTGAACTACTCTTTGGATGCCTTACCCAAAGAGCGAGTCAAGAGTTTCCCTCTTTGTTCAACAATAATCAGCTCAACGCCCCGCGGGAAATCAAAGTAGAAACATTGGTAGTGGGCTTTTTGTTAGCTTCAAGATAGGAACACTCTTTCCGGAAACGATAAATGTGATGAAAGAACAAATACGCCTGGTTAACGCAGAATTATGAGCGAAGATCCGATCGAATACTTTGACCGTCACTCGAAGCAAAAACTGATCGAGCAAGTTTATGGCGAAAAGTGGTTGCACAGGATATACGGTAGCCCATTTGGGCGTTTGATCCTTTGGCTCGCCGTAAAAAGGTCTTGGTTCTCCCGCTGGTACGGTTATCGGATGGGCAAGCCTAAAAGTAGACAGTTGATACCAGGATTCATCTCCAAGTACGGCTTGGATGTTAGTGAATTTGCGGAAAATGAAGACTCTTTTCCCTCGTTCAATGATTTTTTCGTTAGACGCTTAAAACCATCGGCTCGCCCGATCTCTCAAGCTGACGACGTCGCCATTTTCCCCGCCGACGGTCGTCACATGGGTTTCCAAGACTTGTCCGATCTAGAGGGTGTTTTCGTTAAAGGGCAAAGTTTCGACCTAAAAAGTCTGTTTGGTTCCGAGGAAACCGCTGCGCCTTTTGAGCAGGGCACTCTAATAATTTCCCGACTATGCCCAGTGGATTATCACCGTTTCCACTACCCTTTGGCGGGGAAAGCATCCGCACCCACACTCATCAATGGAGGTCTGAGTTCCGTAAACCCAATTGCCCTAAGAAGAGACCTGTCGATCTTTTGGCAAAACAAGCGCAACCTTTCGTATCTCGAAACTGATGGATTTGGCCGAATAGCAAGTTTCGAAGTTGGTGCAACTTGCGTGGGTTCGATGACCTATGGGGAATCCCTGCCGGGTTTTGTGGAGAAAGGTGATGAAAAAGGGTTCTTCTCTTTCGGGGGATCTTCCGTACTCACTCTTTTTGAGCCCAATAGAATTCTCTTGGCGGAGGATTTACTTGAACATTCCGCCCAAAACAGAGAATTGTATGCTAGAATGGGTGAACCCATGGGGATATTGCCCAAATAACTGACGAGGATTACATCTTGCAAAAGGCTGGAATACCGTGAGATTATCTTTTTCCATTTGATGAAAAATTCCACAGGAGCATTAGAAAGCCGAAACCGTGGTTTCACCATGTTGGAATTGTTGGTTGCAGTAGCAGTTACGTCAATTTTGGCAACAATGCTACTTACGATTACGAGACAGGTAGTCGTTACCCACGGACAAACCTCGGGCAACTTGGAAACCAATCAAATCGCCAACTTTGTGCTCGACCAGATTCAAGAGGACTTGCACTGCGCACTTTACCGCAACGATGGCGGTGCGTGGATGGCCGCCACGATTCCGGAAGACACAAGTACGAGCGGTGCGTGGAAAACAGCTTCCAGCCCAAAACCCACTGACGAATCCATTCGGCTCACTCCTGCTGATTGGGCCAGTGGTCCTACCGATGCTTACACGGATGCGAAGAAACAACTACATTTGCCAGATTGTCGCTTCGGCGTAGCGGGCACTTGGTTCCGCTTTTTCACACAGTCTCCCGAACTCGACCCTGACGCATCGGTGAGTTCGTCCGTACGCGCAGTCTCTTATCAAATCGTTCGTCATGGACTTACAGGCGCTCCAAAATCATCGCCACGTTACCAATTGTTCAGAACAGACGTTTCCGCTAAAGACACCTTCGATTCCGGCTACGATTTACACCCGGTTGACGGAAACTACACCACACGCTCAACCAACGATCGGAGACAACCGGGAAATGTAGTGAATCCTATTTTTACGGACGAAGCCGGCAAGCCGGCGACAGATTTCTCTCTTGCCGCCAATATCATCGATTTTGGCATCCGAGCCTATATCATAGAACCGACTTCATCGGGCAGAAAATATCTCCTGCAGATCTTTCCCGACGTTAACGCTACTTCAGGTTCCGGAAGATACGAATATATGGCCACCTCCAACCCCGCATACCGCAGTAACGCAACTCATCCCCTAGCCCACGCGTTCCCCGAAGTAATAGATGTTATGGTACGAGTACTAACCATCCAAGGGGCAAGTGCTATTTCAAGTTTTGAAGATGGCTTGGTCACCGCTCCCGATGGATTTTCCGACGAAGAATACTGGTGGCAGTTGGCAGAGGAACACTCTCAAGTTTATATTCGGCGAGTTCGGATTCTGGCCACAGGCATTTAGGCATAGATGGCCTTTTGAGTTCTAAGATTCCGTAAAATGCGATTTCCGATATCGCAAAGGAGTCAAACCGGTATGAGTACGGAAATGCTGAGTAAAAGAACTTTGATCGAAAAACCCACATTCCAAAGCAACCTCGACTATCGATTTGTTGCTAACCGAAAGAGAGTCGCAAGCAGCTTCAACGCGGGTATTTATTAAGAATCTATGGGGTGTCGTATGGAAAACTTGTCGGAATTTTCTATTCAGTTGGCGAGGGGACATTCCCGAAACCTTGATCAGGTCGGCAATGGTTATTCGTTTTCTGAAGTTTTTTCGCAAATAGGATAACATAGCTCCAAGCCCTCCCACCCCTTCTTCCAAGACATTCGCTTTCATATACCTTCGAACTGTTCCGATTATTCCGATAACTTCCTTATCGAAGTTGAAGAGTGGCAATTTATTCGTGCAAAACCAATCAGGCAAACCCCGTTGATTGAAGAAAAGTTCAACAATTTGCAACTTGGGTTTTCCCGTACGAAGGACTTCCTCGTCATCTCTCCGAAAATGCTGAGCGAGACGGGGAGGAAAAAGCTCAAAGTCATCTTTGCCAACCAATTCCGCAGCCGAGGCAAAACCAAATCTATTCCAGAAAGAACGATTTGCGGTAACTAGACGAAACTGCAGGTCTTTAACGAAAAAGGAAATGTCCGGCATATGCTCGAACAAGGCAATAAATTGAGATGGCGATGAGCAATCTCGTAGAAAAGAGGCTATCTCAGGATTATCAGACATGGCTAAAATCGCACAAAATTAGGCTTTTTTATCCAATAATCAAACGGATTTTTATAGTAGTATGAAAAAGTATGCCCTAAGCATCATCACCCTAACACCTTTGAATCCTTTAAGCATCTAATGGCGGTGCCAATAATTTTTCTATAAACTATGAAAGCTAAATCAACGACGAATTGCCTATCAATAACACTCCAATTCTTCTTGTTGGCGAATGGTCTATGTGCCGAAAATAAATATTCTAGGCCGAATATCGTGCTGATAATGTCTGACGATATGGGCTTCTCCGACATCGGATGCTATGGCGGAGAAATCCAGACCCCAAATCTTGACGCCCTTGCCGCAAAAGGTCTTCGCTTCTCTCAATTCTACAACACGGCGCGCTGCTGCCCGACTCGTGCGGCATTGCTCTCCGGACTATACCAGCATCAAGCGGGGATTGGATTGATGACCGGCGATAAGAAACTACCGGGTTACCGAGGGGAATTTGGGCGTAACGTAATGACGATCGCCGAAGCTATGAGTACTGCCGGATATCGCAATTACATGAGTGGGAAATGGCACGTAACTCGCCATGTCGGGCCAAATGGGCCAAAAGACAACTGGCCCTTGCAACGTGGGTTTGATCGTTTTTATGGAACGATCATTGGAGCCGGGAGTTTCTTCGATCCCGCAACTCTGTGTCGCGGCAATACTTACATCACTCCGGTCAACGATCCTGAATACAAACCCAAAACCTATTACTATACCGATGCCATAAGCGACAATGCGGTCACCTTTCTTAAGGATCACTCCGAAAAAACTGCAGACAAACCTTTCTTTCTATATGCCGCCTATACTGCCGCTCACTGGCCGATGCATGCCCTGCCCAAAGATATTGCAAAGTACAAGGGAAAGTATGACGAAGGATTCGAGCCGATTCGAAAACGACGTCTGAAACGTCTCAAGGCAATTGGTCTCGTAGCAGAGGATATTAAAATGTCGCCCGGTTCCGACGACTGGGAAAGGACTCAGCACAAAGAGTGGGAAAGCCGAAACATGGAAGTCTACGCCGCCATGATTGACAACATGGACCAAGGCATCGGACGCATTATCACAGAAGTCAAGCGCCAGAGTCAGTTTGAAAACACCCTCTTTCTCTTTCTGCAGGACAACGGTGGTTGCGCGGAAGGGTTTGGTCGCTACACACCCAAGAACCCTTATCGCGAATACAAACCTATGGGACCTGATGACCTGCAGAGGAAAATATGGCCGCCCATGCAGGCTAGGGACGGACGTGCGTTGAGAGTGGGGCCCGGAGTAATGGCTGGCCCGGAAGACACCTTCATCGGGTATGGTCGCGGTTGGGCCAATGTCTCCGATACACCCTTCAGGGAATTCAAACACTATGCTCACGAAGGCGGGATTTCGACACCCCTTATTGCCCACTGGCCCAAAGGCATAGATAAGAAACTATCGGGCAAGCTGGAACATCAGCCGGGACACGTTATCGACATTATGGCCACTTGCATAGACGTCGCCGGCGTAAAGTATCCAAATAAATACGGCGAGCACTCGCTTGATCCTGTGGAAGGCGTAAGCCTGAGACCGGCCTTTAAGGGAAAATCTTTGGATCGCAAGGATGCGATCTACTTCGAGCACCATCTCAACTGCGCAATTCGAGATGGAGACTGGAAACTGGTTCGTTACGGACAGACGGGTAAGCCTTCCAAGCTCAGACCATGGGAACTCTACAACATGAGGAAAGACCGTTCCGAGCTGAATAATCTAGCCAAGGAGAGTCCCGAAAAGGTTGAGGAACTCACTGCAAAGTGGGAAGCGTGGGCCGTACGAGCCAAGGTAAAACCATGGCCGTGGAAATTCCAAGACGGTCAATGAGGGCACCAATCCGACAACCGTTGCTTCTCATTGTCGCCTCGGCTTTGGCGTCATCACTACTTGCCGGAGCACAAGTTGCTTCCGAACAACCAAACGTACTCTTTATCGCAGTCGACGACTTGAACGATTGGGTCAACTGCATGGGAGGACGCAAAGGCGTGCACACGCCAAATATCGATCGCTTGGCTAAACGCGGCATGCTCTTTACCAACGCTCATTGCACAGCTCCCGCATGCAACCCGTCTCGCGTATCGGTAATGACTGGTGTGGCTCCTTCTTCATCCGGCGTGTACAACAATGGACAGGATTGGCGGAAAAGTCCTCACTTGGCCAAAGCGGTGACGATACCCGAGCACTTTCGCGCCAATGGTTATGCAGCCTTTGGCGCCGGTAAGATTTTTCATGCCCTGTCCTGGATCACCGACAGCTATGGGAAACAGCAAAACGAAGCCAAGCTTTGGGATTATTACTGGCCATCCGCTACCAACCCCATGCCCGAACCCCAATGGCCCAAGGCCAGCCAAGCCAAACAGGCATCGAACGGCTATCTATACTCCAAACCCATTGGCATCGGCAAAGACCCGAAAAACCGGCCTCCCCATTTCTTTGATTGGGGATCCGATGACCAGCCGGAGTCTGGAACGGCGGATTACAAGGTAGTCGATTGGGCGGTAAACGAACTAGCTAAAGAGCGAACAAAACCTTTTTTCCAAGCGGTAGGCATTTTCCGTCCGCACATCCCTTGGTACGCCCCGGCCAAGTATTTCGACCTTTACCCCAAAGAGGATGTCTTCCTCCCCAAGGTTCGAGATAACGATTTGGCCGACGTGCCGCCTCGGGGTCACTACGGAATCAGGAAAAGTTGGCACAAGTGGGTTGTGGAAAATGATGAATGGCGTTCTGCGGTCCGTGGTTACCTTGCTTCCATAAGCTTCGCCGACGCACGAGTCGGTCGCCTGCTCGACGCACTCGACGCAAGTCCCCATGCAAAGAAGACGATTATAGTTCTCTGGTCGGATCACGGCATGCACATAGGCGAAAAACAGCAATGGGAGAAGTTCACACTCTTCGAGGAATCCACTCGCGTTCCCTTTATCGTCGTTGCTCCAAAGGTTACCAAACCCGGTTCAGTGTGCGATCGCCCGGTAAACTTGTTGGACGTATATCCTACCTTGAGCGAACTGTGCGGCTTACCCGAGCGCGACGATCTCGATGGCGTCAGCCTAGTTCCCTTGCTGAAGAGCCCCAAGGCCGCATGGGATCGCCCCTCCATCACCACATGGGGCAAAGGCAATCACTCCGCCCGTGGCCAAAGATACAAATATGTTCTCCATCCCAACGGCGAGGAACAACTCTATGACCACCAGAATGATCCCGACGAATTCACCAACCTTGCAAACCGAGATGAACTCGACAAGGTCAAGAAACGGCTCGGCAAATGGTTTCCCAAAACCAACGCTGCTCCCGTCCGCAACAAGCCGACACTCTAGCCAAATAATCCAGCAACCAGACCCAAGCCACATAAAATGAAAATACATATTCCCTTCCTTGCCTTCCTTCTGGTGAATATCACATTCAACGGAGCCTTCGCCGACCCTATTCGAGTCCTTTTCCTCGGACACGAAAGTAAGCACCACAATTCGAACGAGTATTACCCGATGCTGTCCAAGGCGCTCGGTCGGGATGCCATCTATTTCGATTACGTGACCAGCGTGGGAGCGGCTCTGGATGACACCTCTTACCTTGGTAAGTTTGACGCTCTGTTGATTTACGCAAACCATCCCCGCCTTACCGCCAAGCAATGGAAGAACCTGCAGTCTTACGTCCGCAACGGCGGCGGCTTCGTGCCCGTGCACTGCGCCAGTTGGTGCTTTGCGAACATTCCCGAATTTGACCAATTGGTCGGCGGACGATTCAAGAGCCATCAGGGAGCCGACTTTACCGCACGCATTGTAAAAAAAGACCATCCCGCCCTTACGGGAGTCAAGGAATTCGAAGCTTGGGACGAAACTTACTTTCACCACAGGCACAACGAAAAGGGTCGCACCGTGCTCATGACGCGCGATGCCATGCCCGGAGACCCGCACACCAAGCCCGAGCCCTGGACTTGGATACGTACCGAGGGCAAGGGACGCGTCTTCTACACCGCCTCCGGCCATGACGAACGGGTTTGGAATCACCCCGATTTTCATCAACTCATCAAGAGCGGCATCCTTTGGGCCGTTGGCGACAAGGCAAAAGCTCGTTACGAGAAGTTCCTAGCCTCTCGCGCCCCCCTGAAGTACGAAAAGCGCGACAACGTGCCCAACTACGAACGGCGACCGGAGCCCCTGCCCTATCAATTGCCCCTCTCGCCCGAGGAAAGCATGAAATACACGCAAGTGCCTGTCGGTTTCCGCCTCGAATTGTTTGCTTCGGAACCAGAGATCATCAATCCCATTTACTTCCAATGGGACGAACGCGGACGCCTATGGGTGGTCGAGTCGGTCGACTATCCCAACGAGTTGAAACCGGGTCGCAAGGGTAATGACCGAATAAAGATTTGCGAGGATACCAACGGCGACGGAAAAGCCGATAAATTCACCGTATTTGCCGACGGCTTCAACATACCCACCTCGATGGTTTTTGCCCGTGGAGGCGTCATACTCGCCCATGCTCCGGAATTTCTCTTTCTTAAGGATACCGATGGCGACGACAAAGCCGATAAACGCGAGGTTCTCTTCACCGGATTCGGCGTGGGAGACACGCACGCCGGTCCAAGCAACCTGCGTTACGGTTTCGACAACTGGATTTACGGCACGGTCGGCTACTCCCGTTTTAACGGCGAAGTAAACGGCAAGAAACACAATTTCGGCATGGGAACCTTTCGCTTTCGATCCGATGGCTCGGACATGGAATTCCTTCACCAGTTCAACAACAACACCTGGGGCATTGGCTTCAACGAAGCCGGCGACGTCTTCGGCTCCACCGCCAACAACAACCCAAGTTTCTTCGGGGGCATCCCAAACTCTGTATTTGGCGGGCAACGCCGCATGAGCGCAAAGATGATCGCCAGTTCGCCCAAGTTCCATCCCATCACCCCGAACATTCGCCAAGTCGATGCCTTCAACGCCTACACCGCCGGCTGCGGGCATTCCTTCGCCACCTCGACCGGCTTCCCAAAATCGTGGCGAGATCGTCGGGCATTCGTCTGCGGGCCAACGGGCAACCTGTTGGGCATGTACGACGTACGGCCCAAGGAATCGGGATACGAGTCCGTAAACGCCTTTAGTTTCGTGGCAAGCGCAGACGAATGGTTCTCGCCCATAGTAGCCGAGGTCGGCCCGGACGGGAACATGTGGATCGCCGACTGGTACAATTTCATCATCCAGCATAATCCAACGCCTAGCCGAGGGCGTGGCGGATACGATGCCAAGAGCGGGACCGGCAACGCACACGTGAATCCTAATCGAGATCGCCAGCACGGGCGCATCTTCCGCGTGGCGTACGAAAAAAACGATGGGGGAAAGATACCTTCCTTGTCCAAGGCAAAGGTTCCCTTTCTCGTGCAAACCCTCGATTCGGACAACCAATTCTGGCGTCTCACCGCCCAAAGATTGCTCGTGGACGGAAAGAAAAAAGAAGCCGTTCCCGCCCTAAGGTCAAGAATAGCCAAAGGCGGGCTTGGAGCGGTTCACGCCTTGTGGACCCTGCAAGGTCTTGGCGCCTTGGATCCTGAAACCCACCGCGCCGCCCTCATTCACCCGGACGCCATCCTTCGCCGCAACGCCATCCGCGCCCTCGGTTCGGACGCCCAAGCCACCCAACTCCTCTTCGACAGTGCGACCCTCGCCGACAAGAACCTCCAAACCCGTCTCGCAGCCTTCGTCAAACTGGCCGAGCAGGAGGACTCTAAGACAGCCGCAAAGACGGCCACCCTCCTCAAGGCGAAACCGGAAAACGCCAAGGACGAATGGTTGCGTCTTGCTCTGGATGCAGCCGGGGCCGGTGCGATGAACGTCGTTCGTTACGAAACCGGAGAAAATCTCATTTCCAACGGCTCCTTCGAGAAAGGTCTCGAGGGATGGTCCTTCAGAAACTACTCCGGGCCGGCCGATGCCGTGGTTCGCCAAATCGAGAAGGAAAAGCCAAAAGTGAAAAAGGGTGCCCAGTCCCTGCGGTTCGGCACTCCTGCGGGAAACGACACCAGCCTCTTCACCAACGTCAACCTCAAGTCAGGAGCGAAATATCGACTCTCCGCATGGATCAGGACGGAGGGCGTGAGCGGTGCCCACGGCGCCCTTCTCAACGTCCACGAACTTCAGCACGAGGGGAAGACCAATGCCCTCCAGAAGACCAACGACTGGAAGGAAGTCGAAAAGAAGTTCACTGCCAACCGCTCCGGATCCTTCACCATCAACTGCCTCTTCGGAGGCTGGGGGAAAAGCAAGGGAACCGCCTGGTTCGACGAGATTAGCCTGCGCGAAATAAAGCCCGTGTACGCCGAAAACAAGTCGCCCGAAGGCGTGGTCGGAAAGGTTGAGGCGGGGCGCAAGATCTTTCAGGAGCATCTTGTCGCCGGTTGCGTCCGTTGCCATGCCCTTGGCGGCAAGGGAGGCAACGTCGGGCCCGCTCTGGATGGTCTTGCCTCACGCAAGGAACGCGACTACGTCTATCGAAGTTTGGTCAACCCCTCCGCAGAACTGGCGGAAGGCTTCGACAAACTAGGCGCCAGCCCCATGCCGCCCATGAACATTCTTCTTAACGATCAGGAAATAGCCCACGTCATGGCGTTCCTGATGTCTCTTAAATAGCCAATCCATTCAAACAACGATCATGAGTAAGGACATACACTACATCGCCATCGTCGGGCTCGGCTTCGGAGCCGAGTTCATTCCCATCCACCAAGCCCATCCGAACGTAAACCTCGTTGCCGTTTGCCGGCGCAACGAGGAGGAGATGAACAAGGTCGCCGACCAGTTCGACATTCCAAAGCGCTACACAAGCTACGACGAGCTCCTCAAGGATCCCGAAATAGACGCCGTCCATATCAACTCCCCCATTCCCGACCACGCCCCGCAGTCCATCAAGGCTCTCCGGGCGGGCAAGCACGTCATGTGCACCGTGCCCATGGCCACCACCATCGAGGAATGCGAGGAACTCTGCAAGGCCGTCGAGGAAACCGGCCTCAAGTACATGATGGCCGAGACCGTGGTCTACAGTCGCGAATTCCTCTACATCAAGGAACTCTACGACAGCGGCGAACTGGGCAAGATCCAGTACCTCGCCGCCAGTCACCCGCAGGACATGGACGGCTGGCCCGAATACTGGGAACGCATGATCCCCATGCACTACGCCACCCACGTAGTAAGCCCATGCCTAGGCATGGTCGACGGGCTCGCCGAGTATGTCAGCTGCTTCGGGTCCGGAACCGTCCGCGACGACATCGCCGCCAAAAGCGGCCACCAGTTCGCCGTCGAGTCCTGTCACATCAAGCTCAAGGCCCGCGATCTTTCCGCCCACGACTGGCGCTTCCTCTACGACGTCGCCCGCCA
>JACNJI010000065.1 GCA_014382645.1 Verrucomicrobiota bacterium
TGTAGAGGCGGGTCTCGTTGCCCGTTCCCTTGAATGCCTCGTGTTCCTGCCAGTGGCCTGCTCCCTTGTTCTGGGGGTTTTCGTACCACTTGGCGGATTTGCCGTGAAAGGGAATGACCATGAGGTCGATCCAACCGTCACGGTTGTAATCATCGGGATACACGGCAAAGGCCTCGGTGTAGCCTCCTCGAGTCTCTTTGCGTGGCTTGCGAATCTCATGGCGTTTCCAATCGGGGGCGGCGTACCAGTAATCTCCAACTGCAACGTCGTTTTTGCCATCCTTGTTGAAGTCGCCTATGCCCACTCCCTCGGAGCGGAACATGTCGTCCAAAGTGATTTTCTTGAACTTAGGTTCGGCAGAGCCAGCAATCACGCCGGCGACTAGGACTAGGAAAAGCAGAGAGGGAATTTTCATGGGATGGATGAGGTTGAAGGATTTCAGGTGAAACGAAAACAAAGTGCCGAAGGATCGACTCAGTCGAGCCAAATCCATCCTCCAAAGAAATTCAGTTCTCGAAAGGACCGAATATTCTTCCCTTGGGAATCGTTTGGGTTGAAAGGAAAGAACATGAAAAAAACTTCACTGATTGAATGGAAAGTGCGGGCGGTTTCATAAAAAACAAGAGATTCCCGCTAGCCTCGTTCCGCTTGACGTCCTCTACCTAAAGAAACGATATCAAAAGCCTAAGTCCAAAACCTCCACCATAATTCCCATGAAACTTGCCCATTCGCCACTGATTACAGCTTTATCTCTTTCAATAATTCTGGCCAGCGTATCCGTAGCCAAGCAAAGCGAGGAGAGCTTCAAGCCTGAAAACGGTTCCCAAGGCTACCGCTACTTGCTGCACCTCCCAAAGGGATCGGAAAAGAAGGGGGCGAAGGAGAAGTGGCCCCTGCTTGTCTTTCTTCATGGCCGCGGTGAGCGAGGCGACAACCTTAGATTGGTAAAAAAGCATGGTCCCGCCAAGCTGGCTGAGGATCGCGAAATGAAATTCATCGTGATTTCCCCCCAGTGCCCGACCACCGACTTGTGGTGGAAACCGAGTATCGTAGCCGGACTCGTAGACTCCGTAATCAAGAAGTACTCCGTGGACAAGGATCGCGTTTACCTTACGGGACTGAGCCAAGGTGGCTTCGGCACTTGGGCGACCGCCGCCGAATATCCAAAGAAATTTGCCGCTGTGGCTCCGATCTGCGGCGGGGGCAAGGTGAGCTGGGCCCACAACTACGGGAAGTTGCCGATTTGGAACTTTCACGGAACGAGAGACAAGGCCGTTCTTGTCGTTCTTAGCCACAAGATGGTCAAGGCGGTGAAGGAGGCAGGGGGCGACGTAACTTTCACGGAATACCCCGACAAAGGGCACGACTGCTGGACTGCGACCTACGACAACCCGAAACTTTACGAATGGCTGCTCAGCCACACTAGGAAGCCTTGACGGACAATTCCTTCATTCAAGCCGTTCTAGATCGATTACAAGCGACGGCATCCAAAAACTTCCTTTCCGACAAAGCTGAGTTCCAGTCTTTTGTCGAGCAAACGGCCGCGACCTTTTCGGAAGAACCTGAGAAGATCGAGATGCCCCTTCTCGACGAAAACCCTTGGAGTCTCCTGGTGAAGAACGTACCGGAAGCGATCGCTTCGGCAGATCCACTTGGCTTCGGTCGCTTCGACGAGGTAACACCGGACGATCTTCGACCCATCTTGAACAACATTTGAATTAGCTTCGGCAGATTATTTCCAAAGAACACTCAGGATCATCTTTAATCCAGTCCTTATCCTTATGAATCATCGCTTGGTAAACATTCTCTCGTCAATCATTCTCATAGTCTCGCCCACCCTTGCGGAAGAGACCCACGTCGTCGACCATCCTGAAATGGTCAAGGGATTGGACACGGCCAACCGCGAAGGATACGATAGAGGCAAAGCCCTCTACCAAATTGTTTGCACAAATTGTCATGGAACCCCAAGCAAGGCGGGGACCTTGCCCACGGCCCTCCGTTTCTGGGAGGCGCCAATGAAAAATGGTTCGGATCCCCGGGCGATGTACCGCACTTTGACCAAGGGATTCAACCAAATGGTCCCACAAAACTGGATGACACCGGAGCAAAAGTACCAAGTCATTCATTTCATCCGCGAAGAATTCCTCAAGGATGCAAACCCGTCCCAGTATAAAAAAGTAGACGATGCCTACCTAGCTGGGGTCGATAAGGAAACCGTAGCGGGTCCGGCACCACAATCTCGGGCTCTCAACAAGCCATACCTCCAAATGGACTTTGGGCAGAACATGAACTACACCTTCGAAGTCGGTCCCGACAACATTGCCTACAAAGCCATTGCAGTTCGCCTCGACAAAGGCGGTGACGGAATAACCAAGGGGAAGGCGTGGTTGGCCTATGACCACGACCTGATGCGCGTCGCAGCCATCTGGACGGGCGATAAGTTTTGCGACTGGCGAAGCATCGGAATGGACGGTAGTCACGGCTCACACCCGAAAATCGTCGGGGACAAATTCCTCGTACACCCAAAGGCCCCGGGATGGGCTAAACCCGGGACCGATGATTTCACCGACCCACGTTTTCTGGGCCGCGACAACAAACCCTATGGTCCCCTGCCCCGCGATTGGACGCACTACAAGGGACTTTATCACCACGGCGAAAAGGTCGTGGTGAAATACACGGTTGGCCAACGCGAGATTTTGGAGATGGCGGACCTTGCCTCAGAGGTCCCCTTGGTCGTGGCGCGGAACTTTAGGATCGGTCCGGGCAAGCAATCCATGCTGCTTAGTCTTGGGAAAGGCTCGGGTGACGGTGGAATCATCAAGGGCAAAGCAAAACAGTCCATCGCCTTCGTTCCCTTACTCGGCGGCCTCGCAAGCGCGCCTCCGCCCGACCCGAATGGTCAAATGACATTGGGCGGCACGGACTTTTCGATAGCCGCGTGGATTCGCACCAAGAAAGGCGGGGCAATCTTTTGCAAGTCCAGCCCCACGGGGCCTTGGAGCAAAAACGCCAAAGCGTTGTTCGTGCGCAACGGACGACTCACCTACGACGTAGGTTGGGTCGGCGACGTAGTCTCACGAACACCTGTCGCTGACGGCAAGTGGCGCCACATCGCGATGACTCACAAGAGTGACGGGAAAGTTCGCCTCTACGTCGACGGCAAGGAAGATCGTTCCGGTTCTCTGCCTGCTTCCGACGGACCAGGGCACGTCGGACGTTTGGGTTACTGCGCGACGGACTTCTGTCCGCCATACAAAGGGGACTTGGAAGAAACTCTCGTCGATGCCCGCACCCTTGAGGCCAAGG
>JACNJI010000231.1 GCA_014382645.1 Verrucomicrobiota bacterium
ACCTGGTGTCGACCTGTCTCTTTCTAGGTTTCGCCATTATTGCCACGACACGTTTAAACGATTGAGGAAAATGGATTTTTGCAACGCTGGGCGCAGTCGTAGGTTACATCGGTGGACCACAGTCATCCTTTTGACTAGTCTGGCTCTAGGGCTCAATCAACTGGCATCGAGAGTAGACTTGAACATCGATCTTACGAAGGAAGGCAGATACACCCTATCGCAAGAAACCTTAGCGTGGTTGGCCAAGCTCGAAAAACCTGCAGACATCATCATCACCATTCGGGAATCGAACAACCAGCCAAAGATAATACAACGCCTATTGCTAGATTTGGATCTATTGCTGGACGCCTTCGAAAGAGCTCCGTCCTCCTTCCCCATCCGCATCCATCGAGTAGACGTCAACGCACGCAAGGCACAAAAGACTTTGATCGAAAAGTATAATTTGGCGGAACCCAATCTAATCCTCGTAGCAACTCAAGGTGAAGAAAACGTGGAAAAAACAATATTATTTCGGTTCGACGATCAGCCAACGACAGATACGTCTGACCCGAAGGAAGCCTTTCGCTCCCGTGAGTCAAAAGCTCGAGATGCTATGTTCGACTCGGGACTTTACGACGAGTGGGCAGAGAACAATCGCAATGTGCCCGAACCCACAAAGTTTCGCGGTGAAGAAGTTATTCTTCGAGCCTTACTAGGAGTTACTCGTGCTCGCAAAGGGCCTAATGTGGTCTACTTTACCAGAGGCCACGGCGAGGGAAGTCCTAGTGACCCAAACCGTGATCGCGGATTCTCCGAAATGCAAAAGTTTTTAGAAAGCCGCAATCTAGAAGTGGCTACTTTGGCACCCGACCCCAATGCTCTTATCCCAGAGGATGCCGCTCTTGTCGTGGTGACTTCTCCACAAGTACCTTTCCGGGCACAGGAAGTGGCCCGACTTCGAACTTTCCTTTCCGAACGGCAAGGCAGCCTAATGTTGTTGCTCGACCCCATCGTCGACCTGTCCGTAGACTCACCCCCTGCCTTTGGTTTCCGGCCCTTACTGAAGGAATGGGGATTACGTTGCCACGACATGCTCGTCCACGACCCCGACATCTCAAAATTCGATGTCTTCTCAGGCGACTACTCGCTCCGTACTTATTCCCGGGATGTGGGACATCCTGTGGTGGAGACTCTTATCCGGCATGGATTACCTGTCTATGCCGGTAAATGTCGCCCCGTTGAACGTGAAAACGCCCCCCCCGAACAAATAGAGGCGACAGAATTAATCTATTCCTCTCGGACTTCCTGGGGGATAAGTGACTGGCGTTCCCAAAAACCTCCTGACGTCCGAAATGATTTACTGGACATCACCGGACCCGTTCCGGTAGCCAGCTTATCTGAAAAAAAACTTAGACCTCGGCATGAGGTTAAAATAAAAGGTGGAAAAGTAGCGGTAATGGGAAGTTCGCAAATCTTCGCAAATCGCATCCTTAGATCAAACGCCGGTAACCGTACCCTTCTTCGCAATCTAGTTCATTGGTTTCTCGACGAAAGCGACATGCTCGAGATACCACCGAAAGAGATAATAAACTACAGCATCAAAATGAACGAACAACAGTTCAGGGAACTCCTTTTTTCTACAGCCTACGTCCCCAGTATAGTTGCCTTGCTAGGCTTGTTCGTTTATTGGCTTCGCAAAGACATCTTGGCATCATGAAGCGTTCGACTTTACTATTAATAGCTTTAAACGCGGTTGCGTTTTTTGGGATTTACCAATTGACGAACAAAGACGAAAGCTCGCCAATTAACCCAACAATCGCACTGATTGAACTACTCGGAGACCCTCAGCAGATAACCATAGGAAGAGGCTTTCCTGTCAATACCTCGCTTACCCTCGCCAAGGAAGAAGGTGGTTGGAATATCCTAACGCCCGTGAAATGGAAGGCAGACGAATATGCCACTTCGAAACTTACCGGGAGACTTCGGCATATCGAGGTTCGCAGACTGTTCAGCCTTGAGGAAATAAAGGAGAAAGGAGAAAGCCTTGCCGATTATGGACTGGATCGCTCCGCCCTTGCAATCACGGTAGAATCAAAGTCAGGAAAAGTCACACTCGCGTTCGGTTCCCCTACTCGAGATGGTCGAGAACGCTATGTGATGCCTCACTTTCATGAAAGTGAAAAAAATGAGATTTGGGCGATCAACACATCTCTATGGGATACCGCCAATATTTCGGTCGCCGAATGGATGGAGCGTGAATTCCTGAACTTCCCCGTATACGATGTACGAGCGTTCGGAATTCGCATCAAACGAGGAGATACCCTCGTTAACACTCGAATCGTGAGAGAAACATCCGGTGCATGGAGCATCACCTCACCCATTCAAGCCCCTGCAGACACAGATACCGTTCGACTATTCTTAAACCAGCTCATCTCGTCAAAAACCATACGTTTCGTGACAGATCCAACAGAGGTAAAAAGCCTCTCCTCGCGGTTGGAGTCGCCAGCCTTTCGGATACATTTAGAGGGTAGTTCGAGTGGGAGATCGGTAGTCATAGGAGAACCCATTGATGATGGGAACGGTGCAAACTTGCGTCCTGCTCAAGTCGAAGGAGAGTCGGCAATCTTTATTGTAAATGAGTCCTTAGTGTCGCTCCTGGCTAACGCGGAAGGAAGGCTCAGAAACCGTCGACTTCTTTCCTTAGACTCTAAAACTATCGGCACCATTGAAATTCATGATTCGAACCTTAGACTTTCGCTACATAAACTAGAGGACGGTCGCTGGGAAGTTATATTACTAGACGATGAAGGAGAAGTGTCCACAAGACCGGGCGATATCGAGACAATCGAGAATTTCCTCTATAAGTTGCTCTCACTAGAAGCACGGTCATTTGTAAGTGACGCTCCTTCGGAAGAAGACCTCAAGGGATATGGCTTCGACCAACCCCGACATTCCGTCATGCTAACTACGATGGAAGGAGAAACTGTAGCTTTACGCATCGGAAACCATGCCGATGGATTGTCCGGTTGGTATGCTCGTCGAGACGACGCACCCTTCGTTTTCACCGCGGACGAGACTATCCCGATTCTCTTGGCTCCCTCCCCTCTTCGCTTTCGGAAACGCCTACTGGAACGCCTTCCTCAAGCCGTTGACATAAAGGGTATTCGCTTAATGGACATCGACGCCAACAGCACGGAGATCTCTCTCGACACCAATCAGACCAAGGATCTTGAATATTTCTTAAGAAACTTCAGTGCCCGAGAAATCATCAGCGAAAAGTATTTATCCAACGGTATCCGACTACGTGGTCAAACAATCCCTTGGCGTTACGAATTACAATCCGACCTTGCTTTACCGGGTGGTGAAGGTGACGGAAACGAAACTCGTGTTTACCGGTTCACAAACCGTATAGGAGGACAGACTTGGGGAGGAGGTTCGCCATCCGCCAAACTTTCATTTCTCATTCCTATTGGTCTAATGGATCTTCTTTCGGAAATACTTCCTGACGACTCAAATCCGAATCCATGACCCTTATCGGTTACTCGCTCCAAACAGGCACGAGAAACTCCTGTAGCACTTGAAAAGAAATCAAAGATGGGGCAACTGGGCGGGTAAGTTCCTTCTGGCAACCCTTGCACTACAGATTCTGTTTCTTTTGCTTCTGGATATTCGATTTCCAGTCCCCGAATTTTGGATTCAGAAAATCAGTAGCGCCACTGTTCCAGATGGATTAGTCATCAATGTAGAGGAAGCAACGTTCACTCTTGGGGGGAATATTGAAATTAGAAACGCAAGACTGAAAGCTACTGGAAAAGATCTCCCCGCCCTCTGCTTTATTCGAAGGCTAGACGCTCATGTCAAACTAAGTTCCTTGCTTATGGGGGATTTCGAACCAACTGATGCCAGAATCGAGGATGCTTCGTGCTTAGCGGCTGATCAAGAAAGAAGACCTGCTCTGGAGAACTTTTCGGGAACCCTACATTTTCGTGAAAAAATCATCAGGTTTGCCTTTGAAGGGCGGGCATTATCTTCCAGATTTGATTTTCGCGGTTTGTGGAACACTGAAAAGGCATTTTCCAAAAGAAGGGTTCCTCGAAAAAAAATCTCCAGACTTCTTCGACAGGATTTTTCGGTAATGTATTGGCAAGCAATAAAATGGAGCGAAAAAGCAAAAGCTATTCTAGCTGAAACCGAGCAACCCATTTTAGGGGTTCATCTCACGATTGAGGATCAATGCGAAATCCGCCTTCTCGCAGAAAGCGGTGCAATCAAACTAGGATCTTACGAAGCAGAGTCCCTACATTGCTCAACGAATACAGAAATGAACGGACGCAAGGACATCGAGAGTTCATTGTTACTCGCCGCAAGCAAACTGTATTTGGACAATATTGATGAAAAAATCGAGATTGGACAAATCAGGGCTCAAGTAGATGGATTCAAATGTAGTTCTCAAGAAATCACTGAACTACCTATAATTGATGCAAAGCTGGAAGGATTGTCATTGTCAGGTGAATTCGAGGGAAGACTTCCCACCGTTCATCTCGAAGCCTCCCCCTCAGGAAATGATAGCTTTGCCCTTTTCGCGGCAATGGGGACCAGCGAATCCAAGATCATCTTCTCGGGAACAGCCAATCCTTGGAAAACAAATGTAGAAGGGGTTCTTACCATTTCAGTCCAACCTCAGGATCTATCCTCGCCAACCATTGAGGAATGGGCAAAAAAAAGAATGCTTCTCACTCCAAACCTAATTACGGCAACGATTGGCCCCATGCGACTTCAAGATGGTAATTTCTCGGGTTCGAAATTCAGAATGGAGGCCGAGGAGTTAATCATAAGAAACTCACCGCCCGCGAGATACCGCATCCACGGAAAAATCAATCAGGATGGATCCATACTCGCTCACGACATTTATGGAAGGCTCAAGCACTCAGAAGTCAGAGGCTCTTTTCTACAGAACTGGTCCAATCTTGACTTTCGATTCCTTCTTGAGGGTCGCTCCATGCCAACCGAGATCAATCCATGGATAAGGGATTGGTGGGATGTGATCTGGGAAGATTTCGCTTGGAGTAAGGATATTCCTTACGGCGACTTTGACATACAAGGGGAATGGTTAAACAATAAAAAGAGAATAACGGCTTATGGCGCAGTTGAAGTATCTAACATCAGCTACAGAGATTTTCCGTGGGACAAAGGTTCGTTCAAGGTAATCGTCGACGAAAAGAACACCAGAATCACAGAAATCAATCTCTTCCCGCCGGCGGGGAAGGTTGCAGGTCATTTATCCTTCCCACGCTCCTCCTCGACCCAGCCCCTGGTTCTCGGTTTCAACCTAAAGGGAGATATGAACCCAACGCATTGCCGCAGAGCTTTCGGCCCGGTTGCGGAAAAAGTTCTCTCACGTTTCGACACAAATTCGACAGTAAAGGTTGCAGCAAAAGGCCAAGTGCTCCTGGCAAACGACGTCAACTGGAGCGACAATGAAGACTTGACAGATTTCCGCATACACGTGGCTGCTCACAATCCTATTCGCTTTTCAGGAATGCCATTGGAATACCTTTCGTTGGATTTGCAATCGAGTGGCGACCAAACCCATATCGAAAAACTCGACTTTGGCCTTGCAGGGGGAAGGGGATCGGGAACTCTTCTATTCCGTGAAGAACAAAACGGTAGCGAGTTGGACATTGAGTTGTCTATTACAGAAGCAAATCGAGCAAGCTTTGCGGAGGTCATGACATTGTCGGATGCATTTTCAGAAGATAAAAACTCTAGTCATCAAGATCCGACGGATAAACTCACAAGTGGGATTCTCGATCTTGCCTTGGAAGCCTCGGGTCGAATCGATGAAATCTGGAGCTTCGAGGGCAATGGGTCTCTATTGGTTAAGGATCCGGCCCTTCATGAGATTCCGATATTTAGTTTTCTGGCCGAGGTTATTGCTAAGATTCAGATATTTGGGATTACCCCACTGGCGGGCATAAATGTCGGTTTCACAGAATTAAATGCGCCTTTTATTCTATCTGGAGAGCGAGCGATCTTCAACAATTTGAATCTCTCGGGCCCCACTTCTCTTCTGGTCGCAAATGGAGAAGTCAATCTCCTCAAAGGTCTCCTAGACTTCGAGGCACGCTTCCACCTTTTGGGGAACTTACCCTTGGTGAGCAAATTAACTCAATTGGCCGATCCATTATCTGCTCTAGGCAATATGAAAATCGGCGGTTCCTTCGACGAACCAACATGGAAAACCCAATTTCGCCCGGGGCAGGCTCCTCTGGAGGTTCTTTTTCCAAATGGATTACCACTGCCAATAAGGCGGAAGAAAGACTAGAAGCATTTCATTAGAGCTAAACCGTGCAACCAAAGATGAAGCCATTAACGCCAGCAAGTGCTGCAGGATTGATGAATAGTATTCTAATGTTGCGTGGATAAGGTTTTTGGAATTTGGATAAGAACGACTAAACGCGAATCACAGTAACCTTATTATCTAGGAGACATAAGCTTTGGACCTAACCGACCTCAAGGGAATCATTTCCCTCATGCAGCGCACAGACCTTACGGAGTTGGAGATCGAAGTACAAGATCTCAAGCTACGTCTGGCACGCCCCAATGCCAACAGTCAGACAGCATTAACTCAAATTCCAGTGACTCATCTGCCGCCAACCCATGCAGCAGCCGAAAAACTAAATCCAAATGAGAATCTGCAGGCAAAAGACAACCAGAATGCATTCAAGTCCCCAATGGTTGGAACATTCTACCGAAGACCTGGACCGGAAGAGCTTTCCTATGTTGAAGTGGGTTCTAAAGTGAAAGCAGGAGATGTTCTCTGTATCATTGAGGCAATGAAGGTGATGAACGAAATCAAAGCTGACACCGCCGGAACCATCGATGAAATTCTTCACGAAGACGGCGACACCGTCGAATACGGACAGCCCTTATTTAGGATTACATAATCTTTTTGCAGAATGATCAGTAAAGTCCTCATTGCGAACCGCGGCGAAATCGCCCTCCGAATAGCCCGAGCTTGCAGAGAATTAGGCATAAGGACAATCGCTGTCTATTCCGAAGCCGACGAACAATCTCTTCATGTACAACTTGCAGACGAAGCCATTTGCATTGGTCCCGCCGCAAGTGCTGAAAGCTATTTGAGAGGAGACAGGATCATGAGTGCGGCGGAGGTAGCGGATGTCGACGCCATTCATCCCGGATACGGATTTCTCTCTGAAAATGCTGACTTCGCGGAGCAATGTGAAGCCTGTAACATTATTTTCATTGGTCCACGTTCAGAAACGATTCGTAAGATGGGGAACAAGGCTCTGGCTCGAGAAACTGTTTCGAAGGTGGGAGTTCCGATTATTCCCGGAAGCGACGGACCTGTAGAAGACGAAAAAGACGCGTTGAGAGTAGCCAAAAAAATTGGGTTTCCAGTCATAATCAAAGCGGTATCCGGAGGTGGGGGTCGAGGAATGCGCATTGCGCACAACGCCGTATCTTTCACAAAAGAATTCCTCACCGCAAAGATGGAAGCAGAAAAAGCGTTTGGCGATGGTACGATGTACGTGGAGAAATATCTGGAAAGCCCGCGCCACATAGAATTCCAAATACTTGCCGACAAACACGGCAAAATTTTGCACCTAGGAGAGCGGGACTGCTCTGTACAACGAAGACATCAGAAGATAATTGAAGAAGCTCCATCGCCGTTCTTGGACAAGGCACTACGTAACCGCATGGGTAAAATTGCGATTAAAGCGGCCGAAGCAGCGGAATACGAAAATGCCGGCACAATCGAATTCCTAGTTGATGCCAAAGGTAATTTCTACTTTATCGAAATGAACACCAGAATACAGGTTGAACACGGTGTCACCGAGGAAGCCACCGGAATCGACTTAATCAAGGAGCAAATACAAATAGCAGATGGACAACGCATAGGGTTCGACCAAAAGGACGTAATTCTCTCCAAGCATGCAATTGAATGTCGGATATGCGCCGAAAACCCTGCAGCCAATTTCGCTCCATCTCCCGGAGAAATAAAACTGTACTATCCTCCAGGCGGTCATGGCGTAAGAGTTGACTCTCATGTCTACGGTGGTTATAAAGTTTCTCCACACTATGACAGCATGATCGGAAAGCTCATGACTTACGGACGCACAAGAAAAATAGCCCTCGACCGCATGTATCGAGCATTGAGCGAGTATCTGATTCGCGGGATTCACACCAATGTTGGCTTGTGCAAATCCATCATCGTAGATCCCGCCTTTCGCCAAGGAGAGGCAACCACCAGCTATCTCGAGGAATTCTTGAACCGAGCACCCAAAGAATTATTCGAACCCAAGTAAATAAACCATGGCCACGAAAAAGAAACTAGATGTCTCCGAAGACTTCTCCATCCCCACTCTGTCCGATGAGTCAACCGACCTCGGTGAAATCAAAATCAACAACAGCGTGGTTGCAGGCATCGTCCGTTTGGCTACCAAATCGGTTCAAGGAGTGGTATCAGTAGGAGGTGGCGGTGTCGTTGAAGGAATCACCGATTTCTTTTCCAAAAAAGAATCAGAGCGAGGGGTTAAGGTATCAGAAACTGAACCTACTGGTGGCTACCAAATCGAAGTTCGAGTGGTCTTAGAATTCGGAGTCGACTTGGCCAAGACGGGTTTCGCCATTCAGGAAAGCATCAGGGATCAGATTCTAGCGATGACTGGAAACCCCGCGTCAAAAATTGACGTTATTATAGACGACATCAAAATGGATGCTTCTGAAGAAAAAGATGAGTTGTCGGACTACTATGTGGACGGACAGTCAGCCGGCTAAATCTCACCCCCCTCGAGTTCCTTATGGAAATCATTTGCACCCAGATTCTTCCCTCGGAAATATGGGAACTCACTTTCTCCGAGGCCATACGCGAACCCTTCTACCAAGCAGCCTCGGCACTACTATTTTTTGTACTCTTATTGCTGTATCTGTTACGGAAGTTTCGACGCGAACTCATTCTCGCATTTTCAGACGAAGAAGGAGCCGTACAAATCACCCCAAACGCACTTCACGAACTCGTCCGAAAATATTGTGAAGACCTAGATGCCGTTCACTCCCCTACTACGAAAATTGTACACCTTCGGGGAAAACTTCGTCTACATGTGCGTCTCAGGGTGGACGCCGACTGTAATATCAAAGAAACTCGATCAGCCCTTCGCGAACGTGTTGAGCTTGTCCTCGTTGGTAATCTCGGTCTTAAGAATTTCGGAGGAGTAGACGTCGTCGTCAAAGGGTTCCGTGAGAACAAATAGTCCCAAAAGGGAGACATTGAATGGCTTGATCTGAGCGCCATCTGTCGAGCACCCCTAGTATAACGAGTCGATTTAGCGACGAAGGGCAGGTTTTCCGATGGAGATCGATACGGAGCGACCTCTAACCTTTGCGCCCCAACCCTGATTCATTCGTTGAGCCCAGTATTCAGATTGGAACCAAGCGGTCCCGATTGGTTTACCCAACAAAGGCGAGTAACCACCAGACGTAACCCTACCGACTGCAATATCCTCAAACATAATGGCGTCACCCTCCCTAGGGATTCTACGGTCTTCCACGACATAATGCCCCAATCGACCGGCTGGGCCATCCTCCTTTTCCGCGAGCAAGGCTTCACATCCCACGAAACCTCTTGGCTTATCCCACTTCACCGACCATCCCAAACCTGCTTGAATGGGAGTAATCTGGGCAGACAGTTCGTGCCCATGCAAAGGCAGCCCGGCCTCGAGACGAAGACTATCGCGTGCAGCCAAGCCAGCCCAGCGAAGTCCATAAGATTCGCCCGACGCCACAAGAGCATCTGCCCAAGAGTTAAGGGCCTCGCTCCGGCAATAGATCTCGAAACCATCCTCTCCAGTATAACCGCTACGAGCTAAAAGTACGGGAGAGTCAAAGACATCAACCTCCATGAAATGCATCTTGCCAATAACACTGAGGTCCACGCCCGCGGATTGTGAGACAATTGCCAATGCATCCGGACCTTGGACGGCAAGCTGACCGTATTTCTGCGACAGATCAACCACTTCACAGGCAAAGCTAGTCGCGAGATTTTTCAAGTAATCAAAGTCTGTTTCAACATTCGAAGCATTGACGCATAAAAGATAGTCATCCTTGCTTCTTTTGTAGGCAATAAGGTCATCAATCACGCCGCCGGTCTCGTCACACATGGGAGAATAGACAGCTTGACCGACGTCTACAGTGGAAATCCAATTGGTTAGGGCATAGTCAAGAAATAGACCGGCATCGCGGCCAAGCACTTGAATTTCACCCATGTGGCTAACATCGAAGATCGCTGCCGCTTTACGGGCGGACATGTGCTCCTCTACCGAACTGCCATATGCAATCGGCATTTCCCATGATGCAAATGTTGTGAATTTTGCTCCCAAGTCTTCGTGGAAATCTCGAAGAGCAAGCGTTCTCAGGTCAAGTGTTAGGTTCAGGTTTTTCAACAATTTCTTGCGTTCGCAGTTATAGGATGGTTGGATAGTAAAGAATTGACTCAATGAGAACCCAAACGGGAAAACGCAATATTAACCTGCGGGGTACTTCATCCTCAAGCCATAACATCCGTTCCAATTGCTATATTTGAATGGGCTGTAACAAAGACGGAAACAGTCAAGAAACGTTGATCGCCAATCTATTAGGGCGATTTTTATTTCAAGGATGAATTTACTCCCTGACCTAATTGCAGCAATCACGCTGACGATTGGGATATCCGCCCTTTGCTCGACCTTGGAAGCAATGATCCTGAGCATAACGCCCGTCGAAATCGAGTCCTTGAAGAAAAAGTCTTCCCGAAAAGGCGAAATACTTGAGAGATACCGAGATGAAATCGAGGAAACGATGTCTTCCATCCTAAGCCTCAACACAATAGCGAACACTCTTGGAGCCACACTGGTTGGGGGACTAGCCGAGAAAGCCTTTGGAGATGGCGGCAACAGCTTGCTGGTATTTGCCGGTGGAATGACATTGGGCATTCTTTTCTTCGCAGAAATTATCCCGAAAAACATCGCGATGGCCTACCGAGGAGGGCTTCAAGCTAATCTCGTGTATCCGTTAGCCGTCGTCCGCTTCGTAATGACACCCATCTCGAAGATCTGCAAAGCTACCGTTAAAGTGGTTGTACCCAAAAACAACGAACGCGAGATTGACGAGGATGAAGAAATAATTCTCTTGGCTCGAAAGGGAGCGAAGGAGGGAAGCCTGTCCAATAATGAAAGCAACCTTGTTGCGAATGCCCTGCGTCTCGACGATGTTCATGTTCGAGACATAATGACGCCACGGACAGTGGTCACTGCTTTCGAAGAAGACATGACCGTGGGTGAAGTCTTTACCAAGCATCCAAACATCCCTTTCGCCCGCGTTCCAATATTTGCCGAGACCATTGATTCAGTCACAGGAATAGTACGTAGGAGAGATTTGCTTCAGGCTGCGGCGGAAGACAAAGATGAAGTGGTAATCAAAGAACTTGCCCAAGAGGTTGTCTACGTTCCTGAAAACGCTTCTGCCGACAAAGCTCTCTGCCTTCTCCTTGCTCAGCATAGCCAGCTCGTTGTAGTCGCTGACGAATTTGGTTCCACGGTTGGAGTCCTTGCAATGGAAGATATTATCGAAAGCATTCTCGGCCAAGAAATCTTTGAGCACGACGACGTTGCTGTCGACATGCGAGAATTTGCTAGACGCAAAAGTAACATTATCCAACAAGGAGAAATCGTTACAAACCCACCTTCCGAATTCTCCCCGAAAGAAGCGTAATGCCAGCCGAAACTCAATACTGGGTTCATGACTTGAGTCCATTTCTGTATAAATTCCCAGAGGCGTTTCGCGATTGGGGCCCGGGAGGCATTCGCTGGTACGGAATATCTTATCTCTGCGGCTTTGTCGCCGCTGGCATACTGCTACGACTTTTTTGGAAAAAAAACCGTAGTCCATACGAACCCGAACAGATTCTAAACCTGCTGACCTTCCAAGTCCTCGGAGTGCTGCTGGGGGGTAGAGTCGGTCATGCACTGTTATACAACTGGCCGAAACTAATGGAAGACCCCTTGATGCTGTTTCGAGTATGGGAAGGCGGCATGTCGAGCCATGGAGGTTTCATTGGCGTTTGTATCGCGACACTCTGGTACGCACGTGTATCAAAACAATCCCCTTTCCCGATTGGCGACCTTATCGTATGCGTTGTACCACCTGGACTTTGCTTCGGCAGAATTGCCAACTTCATTAATGGAGAGCTTTGGGGACGCCCGACAGAAGTTTCTTGGGCGGTACTCTTTCCACATGCTCCCGATTTTGCCGAGGGGATCGCCCGGCACCCATCTCAATTGTATGCCGCTGCCCTCGAAGGACTTTTAACTTTCACCTACATTCAATGGCGGTTCTGGAAAACGGATGTTTCCACTCGTGTGCCGGGAAGATTGTCCGGAGAATTTCTCATCGTATACGCCTTTGCTCGAATTGCCGACGAATTCTTTCGCGAACCGGACGCCTCACTAATTATGGAAATGTCGCGGGGTCAATTTTACTCACTGTTTCTTGCCGCCGGAGGAATTGCCTTGGTCATGCTGGCGGAAAAGGTCGCGTCGCGAAAACAGTAACTGGTGAAAAAAGGACTGAAACCGTGGGCTATATTTTAGATAAATTTAGCAAAACTCACTCCGACTCTCCCTTTATCTTTGACAGGAGCGGGGAAATTGGGACAAACCGAACAAGTACAATTAACGATTAAACTCACATGTTCGGCAACCTGTTTGGCTTTCTCTCAAACGATATCGGTATCGATCTCGGCACTGCAAACACACTCGTGTTCGTAAAAGATCGTGGCATAGTTCTACGCGAACCAAGCGTGGTTGCTCGCTACAAGACGAGTAAAAAAGTATGTGCGGTAGGAAACGACGCCAAGCGGATGTTGGGTAGAACTCCCGGCACGATCGAGGCGCTGAGACCAATGAAAGACGGTGTCATCGCCGACTTCGAAATTTCGGAAGCAATGCTCCGCTACTTCATCGAGAAAGTGGACAAAAGGAAACTGGTTCCACCTCGTGTGGTGGTTGCAGTGCCATCCGGCATCACCGCAGTTGAAAAGCGCGCAGTAAAGGACTCGGCCATTCGTGCTGGAGCCCGAGAGGTGCTGCTTCTTGGAGAACCGATGGCCGCGGCCATTGGTGCGGATCTGCCGATCCACGAAGAATATGCCAATATGATCGTAGATATTGGCGGAGGAACGACTGAAGTGGCTATCATTTCCATTTCAGGAATTTCATACCAACGAAGCATCAGGGTCGGTGGAGACGAAATGGATGAGGCCATCTTAGCTTATATGAAGCGAGCTTACGGGCTGCTCATTGGCGAACGAACCGCAGAAGAAATAAAGCTTACCATCGGATCGGCCGCACCAATTGAAAGCGGCGAGCTTAGCATGGATGTGCGGGGTCGAGATTCAACTGCCGGTCTGCCTAAGACAATCCACATCACTTCACAGGAAATCCGAGAAGAGGCCTTCAGCGACGTCATAATCCAGATCGTGGAACTAGTGAAGAACGCCCTAGACCGTTGCCAACCTGAACACTCCGCCGACCTGATAGACAGAGGGATTGTAATGGCAGGCGGCGGAGCCCTTATTCGTGGACTCGATCAAGTTATCAGCGATGCAACGGGTTTGGCTGTTCTTCAGGCAGATGATCCGCTTAGCTGCGTAGCAAACGGTACTGGGAAATTTCTGAATCTCCTCGGTTCGCTCAGTCGCGAGCAAGTCGACAGACTGGTCACCCAGTAAAGCCACAGCCTTGGCTAGTGACAAGTCCACCGAGCGAGCTAAACCGTTCCTAATACTCACTGGCTTTCTAGTAGTCTGGTGGTTGCTCCCCGCTGGGTGGAAATTGGCGACCCGTTCGAGTTTTCAAGAATTTCAAGCTCCTATCTGGGAGCTGGCATCCAGAGCCGAAGACCTAAGCGAGTACTGGGGCCACCTTTCCGACTCGAAGAAAACCCTAATTGAGAAAGGTCGAGAAAACGCTAGAGGATCGGCCGCACTCGAGGCCAAGCCGTCCCTTCCACAGATCAAACTCTTGAGAAGCGAAATCACACGCTTGGAAACTGCTCTGTCCATGCCTCCGGAACCTGGATTCAAAGCAGTTGTGGCAAGAGTAAGCCGGCGGGATTTATCCGCTTGGTGGCAAAACGTAACCTTGCGTAAAGGCGGTGCCAGAAATCTCACGGTTGGAGCGGGAGTTGTTTCCGCCAACGGAGTGGCAGGTCGTGTCAGTGAAGTGGGGAACCGATGGGCTACGGTAAGGCTCGTCACCAGCCCGCAATTTAGGGTTGCAGCTCAATTTGAGGGAGATGACCGTCCCGTCACCTTTCAAGGTGGCGGGATTCCCTTGGGAGGCAAACCTTTCGGCATCGTCCGCAACGCACCTCATGACCTTTCCCCCATTGAGGGAAAGCCATTAAGACTCCTTACTTCTTCATTAGGAGGTACCTTTCCCGCAGGAATTGCCATAGGGTTTGTAAATAAACTCGAAGGAGGGGAAGACGGTCTCTTCAAGAGCGGAAGGGTTGAATTGGACGAACTTTTGGGCAAACTTCGAGAAGTAACCGTTCTATTGCCACGAGACGATTCATCCCCCCCCCGATGAAAAGGCAAAACCTGTACGCACTTCTCGTCCTGTCGAGTAATTGTCTAGTACTTTTCCTTTTGTTCTCGTGGAATGATTACTGGGGGCGATACGGGATTTTCTTTCATTTGCCGGGACTCTTTTTTCTTTTCGGGTCCACTCGATTGAGCAATCGCAACGGAGCGATGGTAGCATTTCTTACCGGCTTGCTAATCGACTCCACGACCACAAGCCCCTTTGGTCTACATGCGTTTGGTTTGACATTTTGCCATTTGATCGCCCGTGAAGGAGGTGAAGGGATGAAGGCAACTCGAGGTCTCAGACCACACATGTATCAACAGGCCGCAAATCTTTTTCTTATCGCTACTCTTTCCATCTCAAGCTTCGCACAATCAGGAGACACAGCATTTCAAGACCTGCACCGGCTTTCCATCGACATCATTGCGTCACAACTTTTATTGATCCCCCTAGGATCTTGGTTTCTTGCCTTCCAAAACAACCTGCCTCAATTTGATGGAGTGGAATCGAGCGCACAACCAGTTGCCCAATGATTGCCGAGAAGCACATCCCCGAGGCAAGACGCCTTCGTCCAATTTTCATTTTGTGCGGCATTCTGCTCCTAATCCTCGCAACAACGCTGGGTTATCGCCAGTTGTACCAAGCGTCAGAATATCGAGAACTCGAACGCAAACAAACCCATCGACGAATTCTTCGACCAGGACCCCGAGGAGATGTATTTGATCGTGACGGGCGACTGCTCATCGGTAACCGAGCACACTACTCGGCGGTGATCAGGCTCGAGATGCTACGTGAAGAAATCCAGTTGGAGAAAATCAAACTTGTTCGCAAAGCACGTCAATTAAAGCAGTTACTCCTGGAACAAACCCCCTTGCCCTTTGAGACAGCGATGGCGATTAGTCACAATCCCCGCTTCGGTTTACCAAGCCAACGCCCAATACACCTTCACGGAGAGTCGGAGAGCCAAAGCCGAGTGAAGATCCATTGGCAAGGAAAGCGCCTGACTGTAAATCAAAGTCGGACGGGGAAGTGGTTATCAATCATTTCATCACACAACCCAAACCTTCGGTCGAAAATCTCAATAGAAGGAGCGAGCACAGATGTCACGGTCGATTTAGCGGGACTTTGCAAAATAGACTTTGAGACAACTCCCAAAGGTGGATTGTCTTGCAACCCGGAGAACTCGTTAAGCATCAGCGGGATTAGTTTGGAATGGGAAGCTCGCCACGCCGTGGTACAAAAATACCTTCGCCTAATAAATCAGCTCTGTGGGCGACAGGAGATATTGTCGATGGGTCAACTACAGTTGCATTGGAATCGTCGACTAGTTTTGCCAATGGAACTCGCAGGGGATCTAAAACCGGAGGAATACGCCGTTCTCCTCGAAGGTATTCAGGTAAACTCTCCAGTCAAAATAGTAACCGAAGCAGTACGGTACTACCCTTATAATTCTGCAGCATCCCATGTACTTGGTTATGTGGGGAGCGGGTATAAGTCGGATGTTAATGCCCTTCCTGAAGCTGACCTAGCGACATTCGAGCTAAAAGGCAGAAAAGGAAAAGCAGGAATTGAAAAATATTTTGACGAAAAGCTGCGTGGTCAGGATGGGGGCGACATATGGAGGGTCGATCCAATGGGCTCGAAATTTCAACAGGTTAAAGAAAAGCAACCTCGCAAAGGAGAATCTCTACGGCTAAGCTTGGATGCCGACCTTCAAGTGGCGACCGAGACAGCTTTAAAAGGAATTATTGGGCGAGTGGCAGCCCATAGGACACTACCTGATCACGATTGGCGTAAAGCAATTCTTCGGCTTACTCGATCCGCAATGAGAGATGCTGGAGAAAAAGAAGAGGCTGCCGAACTCCTGTTGCAAGCCTTTCTGGACGCTCCCGTTCCTCTTGGCGCGGAAGAGGCTTCGACAGTTGCTGGTTTCGAGGGCACGCAAAAAGATGCAGAACGCCTTTTGGAAGTACTCTATTCCCGTGGTGTGCTGGAAAGACTGAAGGCCTCATCCCACCGATATGTCACTGCTCCGCCGCCACTCACTCCGGGAGCAGGAGTCATGATCAAGGTAGACACAGGTGAAATACTGGTACTCGCAAGCAAACCTGATTATGACCTCAATAATCTTTCTCCAAGAATTTCCAAAAAGACTTTTCAAGACATACAAAGAAAGCAAGCATGGCTTCCAAGAGCCATTCACCCAGGGTATTCCCCAGCTTCCACCTTCAAGCTCATCACCGCAATCGGCGCATTAAGGGCAGCAAAGCTCACACCGGAAACCATCAGTGACTGCGATGGGCAGTACAAAGG
>JACNJI010000225.1:0-5015 GCA_014382645.1 Verrucomicrobiota bacterium
CAAGCCTTTGGCCGATCTGTTCGGCAAGCTCACCCCTGATGCCAAAACATACTCCACCGAATGGTCGACAGGATTGGAACAGTATGATTCGGAACAGGCGGATTGCTTGGAGCGAGTGCTTTTATGCTTCGACACCGGGGACGTCTCGGGCCTTTCCAATGAAATCGCACTAGGCTTCGTGCCATTGTTCGAACGCAGTCAAAAGTTTCTTACCGAAGAAGCGGTCACCGAACTAGAGGAACCCATGGAAAACGAATCGTGAGCATGGCGCCAATACTAGCAGCGAACGAGGCCGTACTGAGGAGGCGTTTCCCCTTCGTCCACCATCGACTTGCTCAAGTCGGTGATCGTACCTCGGACGATTGCTTTTACGAAAAAACCAACACCGGCCTCAAGCTTTTCATCCGCAAAGGGGAAAAGCAATTTCCCGCTTACGGGGAGAAGAAGCCCGAAAAGCTAATAGAGAGATGGCTTTCAAATCTGGTTCTTGCTCCTGAATCACTTTATGGGGTAAGCGGTTTTGGGGATGGCTCTCACCTAAAAAGGTTTCTCGAAGACACGCCGGTAGGCACTAATGTTTTCGCGGCGGAAAAAGATACTGCTCTGCTTCGAGAAACACTGAGCCTCATCGACGTGTCCTCCATTCTTGCGAATGAACGATTGTTTCTAGGCGTGGGAGAACCTGACGACGAATTTTTTCGCGACATAGAGACAGTTGCTCTAAATGGAGTGCGGAATGTAGACACTATCGTCTTTTCTCCACTGTATTCATTGGATGAAAGCTATTACGACCGGATGCGCAATGAGATGATGCGGCAATATCTGGTCATCAGGCCCCTCATTGAGGTTAATGTCCGTACCGCGATAAACATTCAGGAAAACACCCTTGAAAACCTCACCTTACTAGCCAATTCACCAGACATTGGGAAACTGGCAAACCGCTTTGCCGATGTTCCATTTATTTTGATTGGAGCAGGTCCCTCTCTCGATGACTCAATAGACTTTCTTAAATCCGTAAAGGACAAGGCAATAATAGTCTGCAGTAACAGTCCCTACAGAAAGCTGATCAATAGTGGCATTCGCCCCCATCTAGTCGTTACTGCAGACCCCATGTCTCCCACCTTGCAAGGTTTCCAGAACGTTTCTCTTGATGGAGTGCCTTTGGCAGCCCCATTTAGCGCATTCCCGGAAATAATAAAACGCTTTGCAGGCCGAGTAATTACATGGAACACGTTAAACCCCATAGTTGCGGCCCTCAAGGAAAGAACCGGCATTAAACCTGGCACTCAGATTCTAGAAAAAGGCACCGTATCTTCATGCGTGCTAGATATTTCTCGCGTTCTGGGCTGCAAAAAAGTTCTTTTCATCGGACAGGACATGGCTATTCGCCAAGACGGTAAATATTATGTGGAGGATTCTGCTTACGGTGATTCCGGCGCCCATTATGCATCCATCGATCAGGTGCAAAACTTACCTGGTAATACTCTCGAAAAAGTCCCTGTAGAGGGACGGTTGTTCGTCTACCTCAAGACATTCGAGGAGTTCATAGCCCAAAACCCTCAAGTTCAATACCGCAACTTAGCCGAGTTCGGCGCATTGGTCAAAGGAGCACCATACCAAACCTTTGAACAAGCTAGCGAATGGATAATGAACGGCGATTCATCAGCATTCGAGAAATCGTTGAACGATCTTTTTATCGAACAAAACCAAAAAGGTGACATCGATTTGAATGAAATCTTTGCTCCGACCCAAAAATACGTCGAATCAATCCTTGAAAAATCGCTTTCCGCTGCACTTCGTATCGAAATGCTACCGGCAAAATATGCCGAACTGAATTATTCCAACAATCCAAAACTCAAGAAAATCCTAGAGCTGGCAAACGAAGTAAATGCATTAGTCGACTCAAGAAAATTGGATTGGAGTATACTCTTTGAAGGCAAGACTAAGGGGGAATTGGTCAACTACAAGAAAATCATAAGGCACATATCCGGGCCTAATGAGACGTGGTCCAGTATCTGCAGAAACAAAGAATATTACTGGGCTTTAGCGGAAGGGGCTCACTGGCTACTGATGCTATTGGATAAACATTTACAGCTTGAGGTCAAAAAAGAAGAAATTGCTCGACCGGGCTGAGTTCTGACTCTCGTCCGGTGTTAACCCCGGCTTTCTCAATTGCCTCAAAACGGCGGTTCCTCTTTTTTCGGTTTGCCGGAACGCAATTTCGTCCTGTGGCATAAACAATGCTACACGTGATGACGTACACATGAATTCCTCTAAGTCATTATACATACGCTTTGCTTCGCTCATTGCTTCATTTCTGATTATTTCCAATGGGTTCTGAATTAGCACTTTCAGGTTTGGCGTCCGGCTTTGACTGGCAACCTGTCGTCGAACAACTTATTGAGCTTGAGGCTATTCCGAAAAAACGCCTACAGCTCGAAAAGCGGCAGAACGATGAGAAAATGTCTGAGCTTGGCCTTTTGAAAGGTCAATTGGACACACTCAAGGGGGCTGCCACCGCCTTACAGAACGACGACCTCTTCGAAGCTCGAAAAGGAAGCCTCGATGAGGATGCAGGCAAGTTCATGTCAGCCAACGTCAAAGCCGGCGCAATGACGGGTTCCTACAAGATCGAGGTGTCCTTGCTTGGTTCCTCCACCTCAATGTCCTCAATTCGCCGCAAACCTCTTGGTTTGGGGCAAGCGCTGTCCTCGAAAGCAACGAATTTCCCGGTTACCGGTCTCGACATCAAGCTTGAGGATCTTCCCCTGCAAACAGCGATTACGAAGGGCACCTTCACCGTGTCCAGCAGGACGTACGAAATTACCAACCTCGAGGAAACCCTGCAGGAACTAATGGATCGAATTGCAGCCGATCCCGAGGACGATCAAACATCGGTAACCTTGGAATACGACGCGATCAACGACAAGATAATTGTCGACGGCAACGACTTGATCACCGACCCCACTTTCACTGATACTCCTATTCTGGGTTCGCCCACCGACAGCAGCAACTTTCTGAAAGTTCTGCGCTTGCTGGATCAAATTTCCTTGAATCGCGACGCCGACTACGAGGGCGACTCCGGCATTTCCATCTGGAGCGGTTCATCCTCAAGTCTCGCGAACCCGGAGAAGGCGGGTTGGTTGCGTCAAGACGACAATGAGGAAGCATTGGCGGCTGATGACAATAAAATCTTCACGGCAAATGGAATTCCAACGGGAAAAGAGGTCTTGTATCGACGCAAAGCTGTTCACGACCAGTACGAAGCGACCATGGGATACTCCACCGGTAACATCGTATATCGACACGGATACCTGTACGAAGCGCTCCAGGATTTCCCCACCACCGCGTGGACTAAAACCGTCGACGCCTTAAACACCAAAGTCAGCCTTTCCAGTTTATCTCCATCCTCCGACAACTTTTGGCAATTGAAGAAGGACTTAGCGACCGATCGGGTAGGGGCATCGACAGGACAGGCAACTTTTTCGGCTGCTGTAGATACCGGGGGAGGCGCAGGTCAATACCATATCCCAACAGCAAGTACTGCGGGAACAACGGCCTTAAGTAACGCCTACAAAGCCGGAGACATCGTCAAAGCAGCCGACGGTTCATTTTTTCGTGCCGTTCAAGACAGGAAACTCGCCAACCTTACTTCAACCGAGGATTTCGGAAACATCGGACAGGCAATCGTCACCAGCAAGAATGCAAATGCCGGGGGATGGACTACCATCGCCGGAGTGGCAGGTGCTCCCGACGAGTTCCGACCAAACCACATTTTCGTCAAAGGTCGCATTTACGAAGCGAATACAAGCGGTGGAGCTACCCACTTCGGCTCAAGCAACGGTTTTGCCGAGCATGACGGGGTCACCGGGCAAGTGAATTTTTCCGGCGACGACTTAGTTGCGGGAAATGCGGCTGACGCTGCCGTAAATATGAAATTTTACCGGGCGAATGCAGCTTGGGACAACGTGACTGCTTTGCCCAATACCTCTACCGCGCATCCCACCAATTGGACGGCGGGTGAATTCGTACAAGCCGACGACAATAATTTCTACGAGGCGCATGCCGACTGGGCGAACGTTTCCACTCACTCAGCAACAACGAACTACGACCCGGCTGTAGCAACTTCGAAGTACGTACACTCGGGTACAGGCTCAACCAACTTCTACGAGGCTCATGCCGATTGGACGGCAGTAGATGATTTTGCTAACGGCGGCAGCGTCAACAACATTGGAGCCACTGCGACTGATACGAATAAATACGTATTTCACACGGGGCACAATAAATTCTACCAAGCCCAGCAAGACCTCAATCTAATTGCCGCCAAAGCGGAAACGATTATATATAACGCCGCTGGCACGATGGCTCAAAAATTCGCTAAGTCCGGTACCGGGGCAGGCACGAACTTCTACAAGGCGAAAGCCGCTTGGGCTAATGTTACCGCATATACGGAAGATACTGCCGTAATCGGCATTAATACTAATGACTATCGGCAACTGACCTCAAACGGGGGTGCCAATGGCCGAATTTACCAGGCTCTCGGCAACCTCGGATCATTTGCGGCTCACGCCACAACAGCAAATCACACAGCGACCGACGTAGTTGAAAGCGGTGGCAATTACTGGAAAGCCAAGCTCACCACAGCCAGCCAAACTTTTGCGGGAGGGGGATTGACGACTGCTCAAGTCGTGCCAATGAATACGAACGATAGAGTGCTCGACACCGCCAACGGGAAGGTTTTTTCCGCCAATGCCACTCTCCAAGCCATACAGAATCACGCGGCAACAACCAACTACACCAACGAAGTCGTGGCCGGTCTTGGGGGATCGTTCTGGAAAGCACAACAAACCATTGCCAGCCAAACTTTTGGAGGAGGTGGATTGACGACTGGCCAAGTCGTGCCCATGAGTACGAATGATAGAGTACTCGACACCGCCAACGGGAAGGTTTTTGCCGCCAAAGCAACTCTCTCAGCCATACAGAATCACGCGGCAACAACCAACTACACTAACGAA
>JACNJI010000225.1:5044-16871 GCA_014382645.1 Verrucomicrobiota bacterium
CGGCAACAACCAACTACACTAACGAAGTCGTGGCCGGCGGAGGGTCGTTCTGGCAGGCACAGCAAACCATTGCCGGCCAAACTTTTGGAGCAGGCGGATTGTCGACTGCTCAAGTCGAGCCAATGAGTACGAACGATAGAGTGCTCGACACCGTCAACGGGAAGGTTTTTTCCGCTACAGCAACTCTCTCAGCCATACAGAATCACGCGGCAACAACCAACTACACCAACGAAGTCGTGGCCGACGGAGGATCGTTCTGGCAGGCACAGCAAGCCATTGCCAGCCAAACTTTTGGAGCAGGTGGGTTGACGACTGCTCAAGTCGAGCCAATGAGTACGAATGATAGAGTGCTCGACACCGTCAACGGGAAGGTTTTTTCCGCTACAGCAACTCTCTCAGCCATACAGAATCACGCGGCAACAACCAACTACACCAACGAAGTCGTGGCCGACGGAGGATCGTTCTGGCAGGCACAGCAAGCCATTGCCAGCCAAACTTTTGGAGCAGGTGGGTTGACGACTGCTCAAGTCGAGCCAATGAGTACGAATGATAGAGTGCTCGACACCGTCAACGGGAAGGTTTTTTCCGCTACAGCAACTCTCTCAGCCATACAGAATCACGCGGCAACAACCAACTACACTAACGAAGTCGTGGCCGGCGGAGGGTCGTTCTGGCAAGCACAACAAGCACTTGCGGAAGCCACCTTCACTTCGGGTGGTGGTATATCAGGCGCAAACCTAGGAAGCATCGCGAACGCCGATAGAGTACTCAATATAACTCAAGGAAAAGTTTATTCAGCGCTCTCCAGCCTCGGAGCAACCGCTTCCTTTGCGGCAGGATCAAGCTATGCCTCTGGAACCCTTATCGAGGATTCGGGGAGTTATTATAAGGTTAGCGGTGGTTCGACTTATGCCGGCGCCAGCAACACGATCAACGGTGGCAATCCCGCTGTAAACGGAGCCTGGGTCAAGGGGAACGTTAGTGGTAAGTTCTTTCAAAATGCAAGCGGTGGGAACTTGACGACTGACCCTGATTCCAACCCCGCGAGCTGGACCGATAGCGGACAAACCGCCTTGGCGAGTGTCGTTGGCTCTATGGTCACCGATGAAACAACTGCCGTAACGAAGCCCACGGCGACCAACGCCTATTGGTCGGAAGAGACCGCCGCCACCACGCTGGCCAACAATGCCTATTGGGCAAACGTCGACACCGACGTAAAAGCACCAACCGCTACCAACACTTACTGGACTCAGGACACTGACGCCACCACACTGGCCAACAATGCCTATTGGGCAAACGTCGACACCGACGTAAAAGCACCAACCGCTACCAACACTTACTGGACTCAGGACACTGACGCCACCACACTGGCCAACAATGCCTATTGGGCAAACGTCGACACCGACGTAAAAGCACCAACCGCTACCAACACTTACTGGACTCAGGACACTGACGCCACCACACTGGCCAACAATGCCTATTGGGCAAACGTCGACACCGACGTAAAAGCACCAACCGCTACCAACACTTACTGGACTCAGGACACTGACGCCACCACACTGGCCAACAATGCCTATTGGGCAAACGTCGACACCGACGTAAAAGCACCAACCGCTACCAACACTTACTGGACTCAGGACACTGACGCCACCGCGCTTGCCGAAAACGCCTATTGGACAGAAGTCACTTCCGCCGTAACCCTAAATGATCAAGACACCACTGCTGCGGATACCGACTACTGGGAAGACGTAACTACTGATATCGTCAACTTCCCCGGCGGCGGAACGCTTACCGGTGGTTCCATTCAGGACGACTTCTGGGAATACGTACCCGAAATCGCTATCACCACACCATTGGGAGCAGGCGTCAACGACGGATACTGGCAGGAAGTCTCATCTACTTTGACGGATCTAACGAACACCAATTGGTGGACGGATGCCAGCGCCACTTTAAAGGACAAATCAGATGCTGCTTGGTGGACGGACAAGACCGCCACCCTCAATGACCTAACTAATGCGAGTTGGTGGGGGGAGGTTACTACCGAATTGACGAGTCCCGCCGATGCCGCCTTCACGAACTGGTGGACGGAGATCGCCCATGCAAACGGTGATGGAGTAGGCGAGTTCGACCCTCTTTATTGGCAACAAATAAAGCCCGGCATGACGCGCGTGGCCAACAATGCGGTAGTTGCCAATGCCGTGGACCACACTATTTGGAAACAAGTCGGCAATGTCCAAGCCTCGGCTGGGAATGACGGAACGTTTGGCAATCACGATACTGGTGAAGCTGCATTGCGACCGACACAAGCCGTCCCATCGTACGCTGGCGCGACTGTTTACAGCCCCGGGACCATTCTCCAAGCTAGTGATTCAAATTTTTATAAGGCGCGCGTGAGCACGACCAACAAGGATCCGGCTCTTCCGGCAAACGCCGACGACTGGGCATTATTGGGCCCCACAAGCTCCATGACCGAGGATCAGGCGTATGGGTTTACTTACACCGACCAAGAGTTCTGGAAACAAAACGACATGCTAACCCCAGGTCTGACAGCCGGTTGGGAAAATTACTGGGAAACTTTGTCCGAAACTGTTCTCAGCAGCAGTCAGTCTCTTGGCTCAGTTAGTTTGACCGAAAAGATCGCCGACGCCAACTTCGATGGCTTTGCCGGCGCGAACTTCAATGCAACAGGGGATGTTTTTTATATCGGCGACGGAACCGGAGCCGTGCGAATAGATTACAACGTCAACGAGAATACCGTGGCCGACCTTATCCAACGAGTCAACGATTCCGCAGCCAACGTCACAATGTATTACGACCCCGTTGGTGATAAGTTCGTGGTTCAGAACAATGCGGACGGCGCCATCGGCATCACCCTGCACGAACGACCACTGGAAGCAGCTTCCACTGCCCAGCCGGATGGTGTCTGGGACACATTGACCGCAAACCAAGCCACAGGAAACTTACTAGGATTAATGGGTCTTGCCGCACCCACTACCGAAACCGATTACACTGCGTTCAACAATTCGGCAACTTATACAAAGGGCACGTACATAAAGCAAACAATAGGCTCGACCACCACGTACTGGCAAGCGCTGGATGATGTTCCCTCTGGACAAACGCTCGACAGAACCAATTCAAAATGGGAACAGGTTGCACGAGGCGTAGGACGAGCTGCGAACAGTGAACTAGGCAACAATTACGCCATCAAGATAAACGATGGAGAGACCATCTATAATAATACGGCCTCCTTTGATGAAACGGTGCACGGATACGAGGGAATAACCTTTGACGTCGGCGGAGGTGCAGTCGGAGACCAAGGCACCGTAAAGATTGAACGGGATTCCAACCCCGCGAGAAACGCGATCGGGAAGTTTGTCGAAGAGTTCAATGATGCTCAAGATTACGTTCGCAGCTTGGTCGCGGTGAATCAAGACGGCGATAATGTTACAGCGGGTAGGTTTTCCAGCAACATCGAGATTAGTCGGCTAGGCAGCCAGTTGCGCAAGATAGTGTTTGGAGACAGTTACGTGCACTCCGAAAGCAAGATAGCCCAAGACGGTACGGACCTGACCGTCAGCACTTACGCACTGCTAACTAGTGTTCAAAGCGATCTCGGACTTGGAGGGACTGATGCTGGCTATCAAGTAAAGGTAAAGGCGGATGAGTCGGTTGGGGCTCACACCATCGGCGACACTACCTATTACGAATGGAACGGAGGTGCTTGGGCAGCGTACTCTCCTCAGTTCAGCTCTTTCCGCCTAGCGGACATTGGTCTTGATTTCGGCACCGGTAGCGATCGTCTCGAAATGAAAGATTCCTCCAAGCTTACCGAGGAACTGTTGAATAATCCGGACAAAGTGAAAGCTCTCTTTGCCGAAGCCACCGCGACTGCCAACGACAAGAACACAGGGACCACGAATAGACAATACCAAGGCGTTACTTTTGACTTGAACGATTTTCTCGGCAATTTTCTTTCCGGCGACAGTGATTCCGGTTACAAGGGGACCTATCAAGCCCATGCCGACAGCATTCGCGCCCAAAACAAGCGCATCGATCAGCGTATAGAGGATTTGGAACGCTATCTCGAACAGCGAGAAAAGGCCTTGACCCAAGGATTTATTCGGATGGAAGAGATGCAATCAAAAATCAGCAGCCAAATGCAAACTCTGACAAACTCCTTTACTTCTAATTCTAAGAAATGATGAATGGTCAAACCAGTCGGATCAATCGCCAGAAGAAATGAAAACTCCATACCTGACAATTTTCCTGTGCGCCACTCTCGCCTTCTCCTCCTGTCGCCGGTTCGAGCAGGAAAAGGTAGTGCGACAAGCCGAGCCGTTTCTTCCAAAAAACCTGTATCCCACGGAGAGACTCCCCATTAACTTTACCAGGGTTGCGATGCTGCCTTGCTATTTTGCAGACGAAGATTCACCGCTTCTCGACTATGTCGACGAGATATTCCATCAAGAATTAACGAAGCAGCGACTTTTTGAAACCGTTCGCATCTCAACGGAACAAATGAAAGCGCTCTTCGGAATACGAAGAATTTCATCCTCTAGCGAAATGCCTGAAACCTTTCTGTCCGACATCGAAAAAGCCACGGGGGCAAATGGAGTTCTGCTGGTGGACTTGGACTCCTATCGAGCTTACAAGCCTCTCGCCCTGAGCGTACGTTCTAAACTAGTGGAGATCAAAAGCGCTGACTTTCTATGGGCAATTGACGAAACGTTCGACGCAGGTCAACCAGGTGTGATTGTTTCGGCAAACCAATTCCAGAGACTGGTTCAAGTAAATAATATATCTGCTCGAACGAACGGCAGTACGACTGCATCGCCGCGAACTTTCGCAAAGTATGTAGCACACTCGATTTTTTCAACGCTTCCAATCCGCTAAAAAGAATTGCCTTAAAAGGGTTGCGGACATTCATGATCTGGTTCATATTAAATAAGTAATAACGACCGTTAAGGTAATTTTTCATTATGGATCCCATATCAGTTGATGCAAATCCGAGTGGCTCGAATAAGTTGCGAGCACTATCTCGATTGCCATCATCGCCTATCCCCAATGCGCAAATTCAATCAATCGAAGGGCACGCATTGACAGATATCGGAAAGCTAGCCGAAAGAGTGGAATCCAGTTCCGTTTCCATTCGCCTCGAAGTCGTGGAACGTGGTAAAGCACTTCTCTCTGACCCGAACTGGCCCACCGACTCGATTTTAGAAGGATTGGCGGAGAAATTAATCGACAACGAAGAATTCGACGCCTGATTTGGCAGTCGCAGCCAATCTACCCGACTTATGCAATACGAAAAGATAGCCCGATCCTACAAGGCGCAGTCCATTCAAACGGCAAGCCCCGGGAAGCTAGTCCTTATGCTTTTTGACGGAGCTCTACGTTTCATGTCTGCCGCCAAACGAGCGTTTAAGGAAGAAGAGTTCACGAAAAGGAACGAAGACATCAACAACAATTTGATTCGTGCCCAGAATATCGTTACTGAACTGCAAGCGTCCCTCGACATGTCAGTTCCCGGAGATCTTCCCGGCACTCTTTACCGTCTCTACGATTATGTTCTTCATCAGTTGCAGCAAGCAAACCTAAAGAAGGATTCCGCTCCAATAGATGAAGCTGAAAAGACGATAAACGAACTGCGCGAAGCTTGGGCCGAGATGCTGATGCAAAACCCCGAACACGAAGTCAGTGGCGAACCCGGGTCTCTCTCTCTTCAAGCCTAGAGGGACCACTGTCATCCGACGATAACACCTCGGTCGTGAGCCCAGAGGAAAAAGCTTTTTCCGAGGCAGTTGATGAATATGAGACGCTGCTACATTCGGAAACTCAGGCGATAGTGTCCATCGAACTGGACGAACTGGAGCAGATAGTCCAAGAAAAAGATCGTGCTCTTGAGTCTGTTTTAAATGCACGGGAATCTCTCATGCGTGATCCACGTGAGATTCCTGAACTCGGAGTAAACTTGGATCGAATTCTGAAAATCCAGTCTCGCAACTCGCAAACCCTAAATAATCTCATTGCTCAGCAACCACGAAATGACGGCGAAATAACGCCTGAACAGACTTCACGTATTCGTAAGATTCGCACCGCTTATTTGAACCAAAATGAAAACAGAGGCAAAAGGTTTGATGTTTAGACTCTCGACATGCCTTAATGTCCTTTTGCTAAATTGACGACGAGATGAATTTCAAGCGTATTCACTTGCTCGAATTTATTTTATCGATAATGGGAATCGTCCTTAAAAATGAATTCTAAAAACCTTTTCGAGAAAGTTTGGGATGACCATACCGTTGGTGAACTCGCCAACGGGCAGACCCAGTTGTTCATTGGTCGCCATCTCATACATGAAGTGACAAGCCCACAGGCATTTGGCATGCTCAGAGAGAAGGGATTACCTATAAGGTATCCCGAACGCACCTTTGCCACCGTGGATCACATCGTACCTACTGATGAAGTGAGTGAACCGTATTCAGACATTCTTGCCGATGCGATGATCAAGGAACTTCGCAAAAACTGCACTGAATCCGGCATAACTTTTTTCGACATCGACTCGGGCAAGCAAGGTATCGTTCATGTCGTTGGACCGGAACAAGGGCTGACCCAACCCGGCATGACAATTGCCTGTGGTGACTCGCACACTTCCACCCATGGAGCCTTTGGCGCCGTTGCTTTCGGCGTAGGCACTAGCCAAGTCAGGGATCTACTGGCTACCCAGACGATGGCGATGAACACACTCAAGGTTAGACGCATAAACGTAAACGGGGACTTGGGAACAGGCATTTACGCCAAGGACGTCATTCTGCACATCATACGCTTACTCGGCGTTAACGGTGGCACTGGTTTCGCGTATGAATATGGAGGTTCTGTGTTCAACGAATTCTCGATCGAGGAACGGATGACAGCGTGCAACATGTCCATAGAAGGTGGTGCCAGGGTAGGGTACGTAAACCCGGATCTCAAAACTTTTGCATATCTCAAGGGACGCCCATATTCTCCAAGTGACGACAAATGGGATGAACAAGTTTCTGTTTGGTCGAGCTATTCATCCGATGAAGGTTGCTCATACGACGACGTTGTGACCATTGAAGGATCCGAAATTGCTCCCACCGTCACCTGGGGAATTAATCCCGGACAAGCAGTTTCCATCGGCGAAAACATTCCACATCCTGACCAAGTAGCCAAACATGAAAAAGCGGGAGTCATTGAAGCACTTGAGCACATGAAGCTTACGGCCGGAGCACCCATTCAAGGAACAAAGGTGGACGTTGCCTTTATTGGCTCATGCACCAACGGTCGCCTTTCCGATCTTGAGGAAGTGGCATCGCGTTTGCCCGGGCACAAGGTTAAAGAGGGCTTGAAGGCCATAGTCGTTCCCGGTTCTCAACTTGTCAGTAAGCTGGCTATGGAAAAAGGACTGGACAAGGTGTTCATCGATGCCGGCTTCGAATGGCGTGCCGCAGGTTGCTCTATGTGCTTGGCGATGAACCCCGATAAACTTGTCGGCGATCAGCTTTGCGCCAGTTCGAGCAACCGTAATTTCAAGGGTCGACAAGGTAGTCCAACCGGGAGGACCATGCTCATGAGTCCGGTCATGGTTGCCGCTGCGGCCATCACTGGGGAAGTGTGCGATGCCCGAACCGTATTTGGATAAAGGCCAACCCCAAAACTTATGAGTTTACCAAAAATAGCGCAAGTGGTTGGTCGAGCGATACCAGTTCTTGGCGATGACATCGATACCGATCGCATAATTCCGGCCCGATTCATGAAATGCCTTACCTTTGACGGTCTAGGCGAATACCTGTTTTACGACACCAGATTCGATGAAGACGGTTCCGAAAAGTCCCACAACCTCAACTTGCCATGTTTCCGGGATGCATCGATTATGGTTTCCGGAGCAAATTTCGGCTGCGGTAGTTCGCGCGAACACGCTCCTCAGTCTCTTTATCGTGCTGGCTTCAGGGCAATTGTGGCAGGGAATTTCGCGGATATTTTCTTTGGCAACGCCACTAGTCTTGGGATGCCATGCGCATCCACTTCAAGAGAAAACTTGGAGAAACTATCCTCCGCACTAGAAACCGATCCAAACTTGGAAGTCGTTGTGGACGTCGAAAACCTACAAGTCCGATACGGAAGTGAATTGATGCCATGCGAAATCACTCCTGGTGCTCGCGACAGTTTGCTAAATGGAAGTTGGGGCCCTCTGGAGGAGTTGTTGACCGCCACCAATGGAATCGAAAAGACGGCAAGTAGCTTGCCTTACGCCTAGTCGAGTTTCCCCTTCGGCATTCAGTGATCCCGCCAACGCTTGGAAAAATGCCCCCGACCGGCACTCCCATTTGGTTGTTTTCGTTCTGCCGTTGGGCGAGCATCTTGGGACTGACCTTGCTTCTTGGTTGTACTGATGCCCCACATCCCTCTCTCCAAACCTCCGATTTCGTGGACGCTCTCCGCGAAAATGGCTTTACCCCTGAGATAATTAAACCCGTTGTTCCAACTCACGAAATCGGGGGAAAGAGTGAATTACTGCTGCGAGTCGAGGGTTTTGAATACGACCTCGGTGAATATGACCTCTCTTCTCCTGAATCCATTCGTCGATTGAGAGAGAAAAGAGCTGGCTCAAAATCAGAAAACAATTCCACTCAATATAGTTTTGAAAACTTGAATCTGGTTCTGAGCTGCGACCAGAGACCTGACCCCGACCATCTGGAAGTCTTTCGAGACATTCGACCGCCTGTTGACATACGACAAGCAGGGTGGTTTCTCTACCCTTTGGGGATATGCCTAACGATAGCCGTTTTCATTTTTGTGGAGCGATGTTTTGCCTTACGTCGCAACCGCACTATTCCGAAGCACATTGAGGATTCCCCGCACTCTGGTCGAATCACTTATGGAGACATGAGCGATGGTTCCGCCGCCGGGCGGTTAGCGGGTGTTGCGGCGAGGGACCAACCTTCACCTGATATCCTTCGAGCGTATGCTCGCCTAGAGATAAGCGCTATGGAAAAAGGTATATTTCTTCTCGAAATAATTGTCGGCATTGCTCCTTTAATCGGCTTACTGGGAACCGTAACGGGTTTGGTGCGCGTTTTTTCCGGCATGCCTGCGGATTCAGGAACGCCGGACGCCAGTGCTTTTTCCGAGGGTATCGCAATGGCGTTGCTTACAACAATCATCGGTCTGGCCATCGCAATCCCTTCACTGGTCGGGCATTCGTTTCTTTCGCGAATTATTGACAACCGAGCAACCCAATTGGAATGGTTGGCCGAACGCCTTTCCGAATCGAGGAATCCAAGCAAGAACACATGAGGAGAGTCCACACTTCTCGAGGTCGAAAGTCTCCCCGGATCGACATTGTTCCGCTCGTCGACGTTCTCATGGTCCTCATTGTCTTCTTCCTCGTCACCATGCAGTTCAGAAACCTTCGGGCAATCAATGTTCGCCTCCCGCAAATCGAGACTGCTGGCTCGAACTTGTTGCAAAACGAAATAGGTTTGTCGGTTGATCGAGCGGGCCATTACTATCTTAATGACTCGGAACTATCCGAACAAAAGTTGAGAGTCGCACTTCGAGGAGCATCCCAATTACCTCAAAAGCCAAAAGTGCTAATCGTTGCAGACGAAGACGTACCGCTTAAAAAAGTTACCCGTCTGATAGACATTTGCCGCTCGAACGAGTTGCAGGATTTCCGCCTGCAGTCTCGTTGATACATTAAATAGAACCGATAAGGATACTCAACTTTGCGACCGATAAACGCGAAGCACCGCTTCGGTAACTGCAGCAATACCTCGACCCACAGTTGAAACGAGATTCCCCGTTGCTCGATAACGCGGTTCTCGTAGTTCTAAGAGTTTCCGAATGTTCGACAGCGGATCGGCTACATTCAAAAGAGGTCTCGTCGAATTCCCCTTGGTCCTTTCGTAGATAACCTCCGGAGTGGCCCAAAGGCTAACTGCTACGCCTTTTTTCTTGAGTAATTCGGGCATTCCCTCCGGCACTGAAAGTCCTCCCCCGCATGAGACTACGCAATTCGAATGAGGATGGCCGCTTTCGATGAAATTCCTTTCCAATTCGCGAAAAGCATCTTCCCCTCTTTGAGCAAAGAGTTGAGTGATCGCGAGGCCCTCCTCATCCTCGATCGCCTGGTCGACGTCTATGAAGTGAAACCCCAGTTTCTCGGCCACGCGTCGCCCCACGGCACTTTTCCCCGTACCCATGAAACCAACCAAGTACAGGTTGGGTTTATCGGGACAGATGTTTTCGAGAGAAGTCATTTAGTTTTGGAAAAGCAATAGATCTTGCGATTCGAACCATTTTGCGAGATGTTTTGAGCCATGCAGGACGATTTAACGGAAGTCAATGTAAAGGGCGTAATGCCCACATCCAATGGTTGTGCCGTTTTCTTGGGGTGCGAGGAAAAAACCTTCGTAATCTACGTAGACCCCGCAATTGGAAATGCGATAAAAATGACATTGAATCAGGTCAAGAAGGAAAGGCCTCTAACCCACGATCTTATTGGCCTTATACTTAAGGGATTAGAGACATCTATAGAGCGAGTGGTAATTAACGATGTGGACGAGGGGACATTCTATGCCCGCATTATCTTGAAAATGGAAAACGAACTCGGAAAGAAAATCATAGAACTCGATGCCCGCCCGAGTGACTCCATTGTATTGTCTCTCCAAATGGGCAAGCCCATCCATGTGACTCGACGAGTACTCGACAATGTCGAGGATATGGCGGAAATTCTCGATCGCATCCTAAAAAAACAAGATTGACACACACCTTTGGCATCAGTGAGCCAAAAGGTGACAATGCAAGAGACGACTAACTCGATTAATAGTGCAGTGTCGCTGCCTGAGACTGTTGTGCCCGGGCAATGGCCAACCGCATTAGCACCCATGCAAGACGTGACAAACTTGCCTTACATGCGAGTTGTTGCCAGGCGTGGTTCGCCTGATTATTATTTCACCGAGTACTTCCGCGTTCACGGCAGTTCGCGTCTGGATCCTCGAATTCTTCGATCCATCACAGAGAATCCGGACGGGCGGCCAGTTTTTGCTCAACTAATCGGAGAAAACCTTACCGATCTACGGCGTACAGTTAGAAACCTCCGGGAATATCCGGTAGCCGGCATCGACCTCAATATGGGCTGTCCCGCCCCGCGGGTTTATAAAAAAAACGTAGGTGGGGGGCTTTTACGCGATCCTGAAGCGGTCGATGGTATCTTGGGAACCCTCAGAGAGGAAAGTCCTACCTTGTTTACTGTTAAAATGAGAATCGGGTTTGAAGATGATCGCCACTTCGATACGCTTCTTAGATTGCTGGCAAAGCATAAGGTAGATCTCCTCAGTCTGCATGTGCGTACAGTTCAAGGAGGTTATCGCAGCGAACCCAGTTATGAGCATGCAAGACGTGCGGTCGACAGGTTGCCTTGTCCCGTTTTGCTGAACGGAAATATCTCTTCAGCCACAGTAGCCCATCAAGAGGTCATGAGATCGGGTGCGTACGGCGCAATGATTGGCCGGGCGGCGATAAGAAATCCTTGGATTTTCAGGCAAATCAGACAAATGCAAGCCAATGAAAAAGTGTTTCGGCCTAAACTCGAAGATGTTTACATTTACGTGGAGGAACTTTACGAAGAGTTTTCAGACTCACAAGTCCCAGAGGCAAAGCAAGTGGCTCGGATGAAAAAATTCCTGAATTTCGTGGGATTGGGAGTCGATGTGCGTGGCGAATTCCTGCACCAAATGCGTAGAAGTCGAACTAAAGATGAATTGTTCTCAATATGCTCTGAATTCATGCGTGAAGGGGGCAGAGG
>JACNJI010000064.1 GCA_014382645.1 Verrucomicrobiota bacterium
GGTGTCCGCCGCTCCCGCCTGATCGCTAGGCTTTTTCCGTGGGGCGGGGTGTGGGGCGGGGGGTTTCCCTTGTGCCCGGTGCCGCACTCGCCTTGGTGGCCCGGCAACCCCGGGCCGCAGGTGCCCTCCCCCACTCCCCGGGCCTCCGTTACCTCGGCCAGGGCGGCAATCACCTGCGCCCCCCCCAGCCCCGCCGCTCCCAAGCGCATGAAGTAACGGCGCGTCACCTCCAAGTGCTGCCGGCGGAGATCGTTCGATAGGGGGGCGTCTTGCATGGATTTTCAGTGGTCGGTGTTGCGGACAACTTGGGTGCCCCATGGCAACTCTTCATGCTAATTCCCAATGCGATCGGCACTCTTGGTACTGTCATTGCGAGGAAGCCCATTGGGCTGACGCGGCAATCCAGAGAAACTGCAACGCTTTGGCAATCCGGACGGTGGTTATACGTCTTCAGTAATGCGACTGGATTGCCGCGTCAGGCGTATGCCTTCCTCGGAATGGCAACTCGGAGAAGGTATGGCCGAAGAGGAAGGCGGCCCGTGCCTTCGTGCCTCCGCGAGAGATTAGGAAGAAGTCACAACTCGAGACGCAGTTGGTCTCGTTTTCAGCCCGGACGCTCGGGCAGGTTCTTTAGGTATTTTTTTGGGTTCGCTTGGAAGCGCGACACCGCGCGCTTCTTGGAAAAGTAAATAGTTCGCCCCTTGTGCTCGATGAACAAGCTTTTCGGGTGCACCCGCATGTTCGCGTAGACGGGGCAGAACAATTGCCTGAGCGGTTTGATTTCCTTGGACGCAACGGCCTTCAACTGGGGAGCCTGCTTCTGGCAGACCACCGCGAAGTATTCCGGGTTCTTGGCCCACGTCTCCTTGCACGAACCGCAGCATATGTAGACCTTCACTCCCTTGAAGACGACGAACTCCTCCATGTCGATTTCATCGTCCACCATCAACGGGCACCGCGTCTGCTTGGGTGCCTCCCGGGCCAGCGCCGAGAAGGCCAGCAGCTCCTCGAGGGAAAGCTCGGGGAGTATGGCGGAGACAAGACCGAGCTTCATTGTGGTTGGTTCGTTGGCGAGGGAGGGTGCCGAAACTTCACTGTTTCGAGTTCGTCAAGTCGATGAGCTTGAGGTTGCGGAACTTCACCCAGCCGGCGTGGCCTTCGGCTCCGTAGGTCTGGAAGGCGATGGAACCGGCCTTTTGTAGGTCGACCCGCGGCTTGGGGTCGAGGTAGTCCACGATGAGTTGGTCGTTCAGCCAGGCCCGGATGCGGTTGTCGACCACGAGGAGGCGCACCTTGTTCCATTGGCGGGGCTTGCGGATATCGTCCTTCTCGTCCCCCTTGTCCAGCCAGTCGTCGAGGTAGAGTCCAACGTATTCGCCGGCCGCCCCGCGCCCGAGGTTCAACTGGTAGGGACGCCCGAGTCGCTTGGTCTTGGAGCGCCGGAAATAGATGCCGCTGTTGTACTTGCCGTGCTCGTCGATCTTGTACTCCAGTCGCAGGTCGAAGTCCTTGTAGTTTTTCTTGCTGACGAGTATGCCGCTCCGCTTGGGATCGCCGTCCTGTCCGCCCACGATGACGCCGTCCTCGACCCGCCACTCGGCCTTGCCAGTAGGTTCCCACTGGCTGAGGTCCTTGCCGTTGAAGATTTGAACGTGATCGGTCTTGGCCCCGACGCAGAAAGCAGGAGTTAGACAAAGGAGTATGCTAAAGGTTCTTATATACATGCTTTGGGAGTTAAAGAGTCGCGAGGGATCGCCACTTCCGATGACTCAGCCAACCCAAAGTTATCCCATCATGCAATTCCGATTCTCCATTAGGAAGGATTTCAAGGGCATCATTCCTAGGCATTCGTAAAAATGCGGATGAGCCAAAGACCCTAAAGTAGTTCCATGTGGAAGCGGACTCTCCCGCTCTCCCCGGACTTAGCCGAACAGGGGTAGGGGATTGCCGTCGGAGATGGGCAATGGACGATCATCCCGGTCCATGATCATTTGGCGGGGGTCGATACCAAGGGCATGAAAGATAGTGGCGTGTAGATCGGGCGGGCCGCATGGCTTGGTTGCGGGCTTTGCCCCGATGGCGTCGGAACTGCCGTATACCTGACCACCCTCAATTCCTCCGCCCGCAAAGGCGACTGAATAACAATCAGGAAAATGGTCGCGGCCAGCTCCGCCGTTTATCTTTGGTGTGCGTCCGAACTCGGTTAGCAGGACGACCAAGGTCTCTTCCAGCATGCCACGCGCTTTCAAATCCCCGATGAGAGCAGTGGCTGCTTGGTCGAGAGGGGGGAGCATGTTGTTCTTGAGGCGGTTGAAGTTGTCTCCATGGGTGTCGAAGTGGTCGCCCGAGGAGCCGTTGAGGTCTCCTGCGGCGCAGTACACCGTGGATACCGGCACGCCCGCTTCCGCCAGTCTGCGTGCGGTGAGGACACTTTGGCCGCATACGTGCATGCCGTAGGTCTCCCTTGTCTTGACGGATTCCTTTTCCAAGTCGAAGGCGTCGCGCGCCTTGGGGCTGAGCAGCATATCAAGGGCTTGCTCTCGCGAGCGAAGAACAGCCTTGCTCTCCTCGTGGTCGGTTCCCGCCAGTCTGTCCTCCAGTTGGCGAAGCAAGCTGCGTCTTCTGGCCAACCGATCTATATTCAAGCCCTCGGGTAAATCCAATTCCACGCGGCCGGAGGATGGTGATTTCCCCCCGTACTCACGAAGTTTCCTTCCCGTTGGACGGAACACCACCGGGTCTCGGCCGAGACCAAGAAATCCGCCGTCTTGTCCGTTGGCTACTCCGCCGTCGAACAGGGTGTAGGGTAGGGACGCAGCACCGGGTACCGGGCCTCGCCCGTCGCCCAGAGCTTCCCATATCAAGGATCCGATGCAGGGCCAGTCGTCTCGCGAGGCGGGCCAGTTTCCACCGAGGTTCGGTGGTTCGTGCCCCGTCAAGTTCCAGTAGGCTCCCGAGCGATGACTGGGCGCGTTGTGGTGGGCGCTCCGCACGATAGCCCACTCCTTCATTGTGCGGGCGAATCCCGGGATGTGCTCGCCCACGCGGATTCCCGGCACGGCCGTGGGCATCTCCTTGAATTGCCCGCGAATGTTGGATGCCGCATTTGGCTTCATGTCAAAGGTGTCGAGGTGGCTCAATCCACCCCAGGCGAAAAGCACGATGCAGGACTTGGCCCCGCCGAAACCGTGGGTCGCTTCGTCGTTTCGTCTGTCAGCAGCTTGCGAACGTAAAGCCAGAAATTCGGGTAACGCCAAACCCGACACGCCCAGCTTTAAAAAGTTTC
>JACNJI010000271.1 GCA_014382645.1 Verrucomicrobiota bacterium
GGGCAAATGGGAGGGCATCCTGCAGGGGGTTTTCTTGGCCGTAGAGTGGAGCCAAGGATTGAGGGACCTCGGGATTTGCAGGTTCTAACTTGTAGGCGACTTTAATTGCCGACGCGGCCTTTTCCCTTTGCTCCAATTGCCAATACGCCACGCCTAGGTTGAAATGAATTCTTGGGTTTTCCGGCATAATGGAGGCAGCCCGAGACAAGCGTTGGGCAGCTTCGTCTAGGCGATTTTGGTCCTCGGCCAAAAGGAGTCCGAGGGAGTAGTGTCCTTGCCCCCAATCCGGCTCAAGACGGACGACTTGGCGAAGAAGCTTTTCCGCCTCTCGATTGCGCCCTCTTTGATTAAGCAGGGTTGCAAGATTCATTCGAGCCGGAACAAAGGTTTCCTCCCTCTCTATGGCAGCTTTGTAGTAGCGTTCGGCATCCCGAGGATTCCCTTGGTTTTCGGCGAGGTTACCAAGAGAAAGGTTGGCCTCGGGGCGATCGAGGTTGCTCAAGAAGCGAGCCTTCAGTTCACGGAATGCTATGTCGAACTGCTTCTTTTCCTCCGGAGTAAAAATATGAGAAGGAAGACGAGAAAGTACTCGCGCTGCCTCTGTCCGAACGGAAAGAATCGGGTCTTTCAGTATAGGGCCCAGAGTCTGCTTCAGTTCGTTGTCGGGAAGATTCTCAAGAGTGTTGACCGCGGCAACTCGCATGATGGGATTAGGATCAGTGGTGCGCACGCGAGCCTCGGCAAAGCTGGCGGGGCTAAGAAAACTTCGTAGGGCCAGCAAGGCTCCGGATCTACTGAAGACAGGCGACTCCAGGTCACGAACAGTACCCAAAAGAAGTTTCTCCGCCTCGGGCTTGCGATTGCGGAATGCATGAAAGGCCTCGGGGTGACGCACTTCCCGAGGACGATCCGGCCCCTTGAACTCTTCCACCTTTGCCGCGGCCCAAGCTGCGTCTTTGTCATCGTGGCAGCGGTTGCAGGCGTTGGGGGTGCCGTACTTAACACTGAGATCGGGACGGGGAATACGGATGCTGTGGTCGCGCCTCGGGTCCACCACCATGTAGGTCTTTTCCGGCATATGGCACTCCACGCATTGAGCTCCTTTGGATCCCATTGGATGGAAATGGTGGGCAGGCGAATCATAGAGCGTAGGATTGTCGGGTTTCGGCAAATGACAACGCATGCATAGCTGGTTGCCTTTGACGTAAGTTCGAGCGGTGTGCGGGTCGTGACAATCCGCGCACTTTACGCCCTTGTGGAACATCTTGCTTTGGATAAAAGATCCGAAGACATAGACCTCATCGTCGATTTGACCGTCCACGTGATAGGTCGGAGCGCTCATGCCGGGGGCCCACGGTTGGGCGACCTCGGGAAGAAAATGATCGAGAAACCTCGAACCGACGTGATGTCCGGGATGCACGAATCCGCGACGAGCGTGGCACTTTGCGCAGGACTCGACCTGAAGCTTGTTGGAACTGTTTACGTCGGCGAGTCCGTAGTGGGTCATGCCCTGCCAACCATTATCCGCCTTCGCCATTTCCACATGCTTGCGACCGGGGCCATGGCAAGCTTCACAGGCAACGGTCATCTCGGAATAAGAAGTGGTGAACTTTCGTGTTTTGGGATCATATCCCTTGCGCAGGTTGGTCGAATGGCAGTCGGCGCACATGTGATCCCAGTTCTGCATGGAGCGAGTCCAAAAGAGAGGATCGTTGGGCTTGATGTGTTCGTCGGTATAAATGTGATACCATTGTTTGCCCTCGACGTCCCAGCAAGTGGGCAAGACCTGCATGCGACCATCGGGAAATTGGACGAGGTATTGCTGCAGAGGTTCCCAACCGAAAGTGTGCTTCACTTGAAAAGTTTCCATTTCACCCTTCTGGTTTTCCGTTTCCACCATGTACTTGTCTCCTTCCCGAAAAAAACGAGAAAAGACGCCGTAACGCTCGAAAGTGGTGTTGTTGAAATCGCCACGCACAGTTTCAGGCGTAGGTAACTCCATGGCATGGAAGTGATGAGAACCGCGCCACTTCTCGTGCTGCTCCGCATGGCATTGAACACAGGTCGAGACACCGACGTACTCGTCGAGACGAGGGTCTCCAATCGAGTCAACTGATCGGCCCGTAGAATTTGAGACCGAACCGTCGCCGCATGAGGAAAGTAACCACAGCACCCCAAGGAGCAGAGCCACGGGAAATATCGATGAAATTAGTTTTAGTCTATATCTCACTAAATCATTAAGCATGAAGATTCCCGCTAGATTTGCAACACGCGCCTAATACTATTAGTATTTCAAGCAATCAAGGAATGAATTGATGCAATTGTTAATAAAAACCTTGAAAAAGCAGAACCTCGTATTCAAAAAAAGTAAATCACCTGAGCATCCCACAACCTGCGAAACTAATGAATGAGCGACCATGAGCGCGATTTACATCTCTAAAAACGGACAGCAACTCGGACCATACTCAGTCGAGCAAATAAACGAAATGCTCGAGCAACAACAGGCTCTACTTACTGATGACGCCTGGATGGAAGGCATGCAAGGATGGGAACCCATAAACTCCGAGGCTTTTGCTGATCTCGAAATCGGTCAAAGCGCAGCGAGCGATACAGCAGAGGTGTCTACTCAGCCTAGTCAAGCCCCAACGCAAGCTTCCTCCGCTCTGGTGGAAACTGCGGTTCCCACCGGCGGAGGAAGTTTTAGCATCGGAGACTCGTTGTCCGAAGGTTTTGGTTTTTTCAAGGCGAATGCCGGGGCGAGCATTTTGTTCGTATTAATTAGCGGAGTCGTAGGAGCAATTCCTTTCGTCGGAGCTCTTCTCATGCCTTTAATGTCAATCAATTTCATGGCTGGAGTTAAAAGGTATCGAAACAACGCTACCCCATTTGAAATGGGCCAACTTTTCGACTTCTCCCATGCCGTCGATAAAATCGTTGGGGCATTGGTTGTGGGAATTTTAATCATGATCGGAATGATCTTTCTAATTGTGCCCGGAATTATTCTCGCCCTCATGTGGGCCTTCCTTTACTGCGTTTTGGCGGATCGACCGGGAACGTCTTTCACCGAAGCGATGAAGATTTCGGCGGCAGTCACAAAGGGAAATCGCTTCTCAATATTCCTATTTATGATCGTTTGCTCTTTGCTGGCCTTTGTCAGCATGATTCCTTTGGGTCTCGGACTACTCGTTACGATTCCCATGATTCAAGCCGCCATGTACTGCGCTTACGAAAGCTGCAAAGGGAACTCGTAATCGAAAACTTCTCCCCTTTTGCCTAAAGGAAA
>JACNJI010000063.1 GCA_014382645.1 Verrucomicrobiota bacterium
GGCCAAGAAAGAAGCGTTCCACGGGGGGGTAGGGCTGCAAAAACGAGTAGAAACTTCACACCGCCAATGCATTCTTACTGGAAAAAACCTCGTTGCTTATCGGAAATGGGCATTTCCAAGCGCTCCATCACCAGCAAGACGTCCTCCCACACCCGGCGTTTACCCAGCATGCTGGGATTGTGGAGGAGATAGGATGGATGATAGGTGACCATCAGGGGCACACCCTCGAATTCCCACCATCGGCCTCGAACGTCTCCCATCTTGGCACTCGGGTCGGGTTGAACCAAGGCATTGGCGGCGGTTCGACCAAGGACCACGATTACCTTTGGTTGCACCACTTCCAACTGGGCCTTCAGGTAAGGGAGGCAGAAATTCATTTCCTCTTCCGTGGGCGGCCGATTTCCAAAGGCTTGATCATGTTGGGGGCGCCAATTCATGACGTTTCCGATGTAGACGCCTTCGCGGGTCAAGCCCGTCGCGGAAATTATCTTGTCCAGCAATTGGCCCGCAGCACCGACAAAGGGTTCTCCTTTTATCTCCTCGTCGTTGCCGGGAGCTCCCCCGCAAAAAAAGACATCGGCGGACGGATTGCCTACCCCGAACACAACTTTGGAGCCGGGATTAAGGTTGGCGTTGCAGGTGGGGCAAGCCACCACCAAGTCGCGAAGCCAGGACATGCGACTCTCCGGATCGCCATCCGGCAAGTTCACATCGGGTGGAGGCGGCAACACGGAAGGTCCCGCGGGCTCCGCTTTCCGAACGGGTTTTGTAATTGGCTTCGGTTTCACTTCAGCCACTTCAACGGGAGGAGCAGAACTACTCGCAACCAGCTCTACAGGAGCAGGTTGCGGAGTAGGTTTCGGTTCTGGCTTGGGTTCCGGCTTCGCTTCCGGAACTACGGCGGAAGAAACTTTTGTCTCCATCGACCCCAAAGCCGTCCGCAGACCGTCTATCGTTTCTTGCTCCAAGTAGACTGCGTCCACGCCTTCTTGCCGTTGGCGCTTCAACTCTTCCAACACCGCTCTCGCTCCATCCTCCAAGTCCATTGTCATCGCGCTCCCAGCCACTAACTATTGACCTCGGCTCGAAATACGCTCCACGTACTTGGCCAAGAGATCGAACTCCAAGTTCACGAGATCAGCCGCCTTGAGCGACTCAAGGGAAGTCAGCGAAAGCGTGTGCGGTATCAGCCAAACGGCAAACAGGTCTTGCTGTACGTCGCACACCGTAAGCGAACATCCGTCCACCGCGACGCTTCCCTTGTCCGCCAAGTAGTGCGAAAATGCCTCGGGTACCCGAACCTGAAGGTAAATGTTCTTTCCTCTCTCCTCAAAGACGATCACCTCGCCCGTGGCGTCGACGTGCCCGGTCACGAAATGCCCGCCCAGTCGCCCATCCGCAGCCAAAGAACGCTCCAAGTTGACCTTGTCGCCTGCGGCAAGGCTACCGAAAGTGGTTCGCAAAAGGGTCTCTTCAAGTAGATCGAAGGAAGCGTTCTGTCCGCTCAACTCCGTCACCGTTAGGCAGCAACCGTCTATCGCCAAGCTATCGCCGGGCTTCAATCCGCCACCATCGACAAAGGGTAATTGAAGCACGAGACGCCAAGCTTCCTCTTCCTCGGTCAAGCAAGCAACAACACCCATGTTTTCGACGATACCAGTGAACATCCTTCGTTCTTTTCCTCCCAAAACGAAAACGCAACCTCGAAAGAAAATTTGACCCCACCGCAACGCCTGTTAACTTAAAGGGTTAGAAATCTCATGCACAAAAAACACGACGTCCGATTCCAAACATTCAAAATCAAGCCTTTGTGGGTGGCCCTCGCCTTGGTTTTCTCCTCCTCGCACGCAGTCGCCGCCCTGCAAGGCACGGCCAAGTGGATTCCCGAGGACGCCTACGTCGTGGCCTCCGTCCGTCTGGGGAACATCCTCGAAAAGTCGGATTACGCAAACACCGCCGAATGGAAACCCATCCTGAAATGGGTCGAAAAAGTCCTGCCCGAGATCGCCCCCATCCTCGAAGACGCCAATGCCACCGGCCTAAACCTAAAAGTGCCCGTTCGCCTTTTTCTACGCGGCGGGCATGCCAAGGACGACGCCCTTGCGTTCGGCGCATTATTTTTCGCCAAGGACAAGGAAAAGGTCGCTTCCAGTCTCGCCTCCATCGCGAAGAAGGCCAATTTGCGGATGCGCAGGGACAAAGGGTTCGTCGCCTACGTCGGCACGGGGAAGTCAATCGGTCTGGCAATGAAGGGCCAAGTCATCGCCTTCGTCGGCGTAGCTCCATCTCCCGGAAACCCGATTGATCCGTCGGACCGCGTGGAGGAAGTCGCAAGATCCCTTTTGGAAAAGCCGACAGATAGTTTGCCCAAGTCGCTTGCCAAGCACCTCGGAAAATCAGGAGACGTCGATCTATACGTAAATGGGGAGGGACTCGCCAAACTCGCGCACCTTTTCTGGCCAGCCGATCAGTGGAAAGGGATGCTCCCCGCCATCGGACCCATTTTGGAACGCAAACTGGCCGCACGCATCAAATCGCACCCCGGCCGCTTCATCCTTGAAATCGAAGACCCCGAAGCCAAACCGGCGAAAAAGGGAAAAGAGGCCAACGGTCTCCCCGCGCACCTAGTCGATCTCCTGCCAGGAGACGCTCCCGTCGTGGCGGGACTGTCAATCGACCCCGAAGACATGCGTTCCACCACAGGCGCCATACTCGCCCAACTGTTAGGAGCCGTGCCCGAAAAGAAAGAAGGAGAGGGGTCGAAAGGAAGCGCCATTTCCGCTCTCCAAGATTCCGTCGATGATCTCCTCGCCTCCCCCTCCGGTCACTTCGCCCTTGCACTCGGATCCTTCCGCAAGGGGCAGCAACCATCTCGATCGCCCGAAAGCCCTCTCGCCTTGCCCAGTCCAGGTATGCTCCTAGGCATAGGCGTCGAATCAGACTTTTCCCTCGGCCAGTTCCTCGCCCAAGCCAACGTCGGAGGCATTCTCGATTCACTTCTCGCCTACAACGGTCTGGGGCTCACACGCAAGAAAGACGCCCTCTGGCTCAGCACTCCAGAGTATCTGAGGGAGGCTACCTTGGGACGTCCGCTCGATCGCCTAAACAAGAATCGACGCGAGCTCTTCGCCAAACATCCCGTGGCCGCCGAAGTGAATCTCCGTTCACTCTCCCGATCGATCCGAGACGCCGGCCCGCTTAACTTCGACCTGCTGAAAACCCTCGATTTGACCGACGAGGGTGAACGCATAGCGGTCACCGGCAACTGGGACAACTTGA
>JACNJI010000062.1 GCA_014382645.1 Verrucomicrobiota bacterium
CTAAAGAAAATCAAAAGTGTTCGAGAAGTGGACGGTACGTCTTTGCTGGATCACTGCATGATTGTCTATGGCGGCGGTATAAGTGACGGCAATCGTCATGGTCACGAAAAACTTCCCATTCTCCTCGCAGGTGGCCGAGCTGCAGGATTGAGTGTTGGTCGCCGCCATGATTTCAAGGGCGAACCCCTGGCCAATCTGTATCTCTCGCTACTCGAGCGGATGGGTGTCGATGCAGATGCGCTCGGAGACAGTACCGGGAAGCTCGTTAACGTTTAGAGTGGCATGCTTCGTCCACCCCTTTTTTTGGGCGACGATCCTTGTCGCGGCCAATTTTCTCCATGCTGATGCATCTGTCCTCCCCGGCGTAGTTCTAGAACTACGGGGCAAAGCTTCTAAATTCATCGACTACCGTTTAGAGCGCCGTGTGGCACTTCGAGTCGATGAAAATGAACCCCCTTCGGCTTTTGTTGATGCAGGTCCATTTGAAGCGGTTTGGCGCGGTGTTATTTTGTTGGAGAAACGCGAACGCATCAACTTTGCCTTTGAGGGCTTTGGCAAAGCCTCTCTTCTCCTAGATGGCGAAAAGGTTCTCGAGACGGAGGGAGAAGACCTTTCGACCGTGGAGTCGGAGCGTTTGCGTTTGAATGGGGGAGAGCATCCTTTTGAGCTTCGTTACTCGAGTGCAGCTTCAGGTTTGGCCCGTTTCCGTCTTTTCTGGAAGGGACGTGGTTTTGCCCGAGAGTCGATGCCCCCAAAGTCACTGGCTCATTTTTCAACCGGGAAGACAGCCGAACTTTTAGAAAAACCTTCCCTTTTAAGGCAAGGTCGCTTTCTCGCTGCTTCTCGCGGATGTCTTCGTTGCCATTTACCCGACGAACCTTTTAATAAGAAAACGGCAATGCCCGAAGTTCTTGCCATGGGGCCCTCCCTCATCGGAGTGGGCTCGCGACTAAATCAGGCTTGGATGGAAAAGTGGATTCTCGATCCGCAATCAATGCGTCATGCTGCCCGAATGCCCAAAGTGGTTCATTCCTCCACGGAAGCTTCCCATCTTGTAGCCTTTCTTGGTAGTCTAAAGAATGAGAATGTTGAAAAAGTAGTCCATGGAGAGAGCAAACCCGGGGGTGTTTTATTTGCGGATTTAGGTTGTATTTCCTGCCATGCCCTTAGCGAAAATGATACTATTGCGGAGGACGGTAGGATTTCTCTTGTGGGTGTTGGGCAAAAATACCTTCCCGGAAGCTTGACGGCTTTTCTCCTCGCACCCAATAAGCATTATCCTTGGATCCGCATGCCGAACTTTCGTCTTTCCAAAGAGGAGGCGGCAAATCTTGCCGCTTTTCTTCAAGAGCTTAATTCTCCCATTCTTACCATTACCGAGTCAACGGGTGATGCGGTAATGGGCAAGCTCCTTGCTTCGAGCCTAGGTTGTGCGGCCTGTCACGAGCTTCCTTGTGAAAACAAGTTGATCGCCACGAGCCTTCAACAGTTAAGCGCTTTAACTGGAGCGGGTTGCCTTGGCGAAAGCTCAACAGGTCCTCAATTTTCTTTTTCTAAAGAGGAACGATCAGCCATTTCTATATTTCTTAAAGAGAGGGATAGGTCTCTTGAGCGTCACAGTCCTCCCGAATTTGCCAATCGTCAGTTTGAGGAGTTGCGTTGTGTGGCTTGTCATGAGCGAGATGGAAAAGAGAGTTTATGGGGAGCCTTTTCGAATGAGGTTTCCTCATTGAAGGCAAAGGATAATGACATTCCAGATGCTGTGAGTAACTTGGTGCAGATACACGCGGCCAGCCGAACTCCGCCCGACCTTTCTTTTGCCGGTGAAAAACTTAGAGAAAACTGGCTCGCCGACTTTTTAGGGGGGAAAGTGGCGGCAAAACCTCGGCCATGGATGAAAGCCCGTATGCCAAGCTTTCCAATTCGTGCAAATTTCTTTGCGTCAGGACTCTCAAGCTCATGTGGAGTGTTTTCGGCGATGGATGATAAGCCAAATCCCCATAATGAAAAGGAACTGGAACAGGTCGGCGGGAAGATTGTTAGTACGTTGTGCATAACCTGTCACGGTGTAGGCGAACAAAAGCCCACGGCGGTCTTCGAGGGGCAAGGCGTGAACCTTATTTTATCTCGATCGCGGATGCGTTATGATCATTATATGCGCTGGATGATGAATCCTTATCGGATTACTCCGAATACGATCATGCCAAGGTTTGCAGACGAGGATGGTCGCACGGGACTCATTGATTTGCTTGAAGGTGATGCCCGTCGTCAATTCGGCTCGGTGTGGCATTACTTATGCGGACTATCAGACTAGTTAGCCAGCTCTGGAAAAGGCAAGATTGGCTCTTGCCATATACGGGGACAGCAAACTAACCTCATGGTATTGCATCTGCGCATCCTGTCCGTGCACAGTTTTAACAAGAGTATTTTCCTGTCACTGGGTGGAGTTGGCCTATTAATGGTCGGTTTCTTCTGGGTTGGACTGGCTCTGGACTTCCCGGCGTTGGAAAACGCAATGGTTGGTCTTACGGCCAAGCATGTGGTGGGTTATGAGGTTTCCGTTCTTCTAGGATCAGATGCTCGGGATGAGATTGTCGATAAGGTATTCCGGACAGAGTTGGTTTTTTCGATTCTGCAAGCTTTCTACTCTGTCCTTATTTTTGGATTGGCTTTTACGAAAGGGCTTTTCCGGCGACTGAAGCTTCTTGCATTGGGTGCGGGAATTCCTCTTTTGAGTTTGCTGTTATTATTTTGGGTAAAGTTTCTTTCGGACGACCACATTATTTCGAGTGGAGAAAAAACTGAACTTTTCTTACTTTCGATCATTGGTGCGTCTGCAGGGGTAGCCTTATGCTGGTTCGGTCTGCTTCGCCTTTCAGGAAAAACGAAAATTTCTCTCGACGATTTCGAATTGCCTTCAGAAGGAAGTGAAAACAAGCCGACCGACGATTTGCTTGATGCGTTGAAGGAGCGAGACCAAGGTAAGGATGGTGATAGCATAGAGTCTGAACAAACAGATGAGTCCGGTACGGCTGAGGAGGAAAAGGATCATCCAGCAGCAGATACAAATGAAGCACCTCCTGAGGAAACCGTTGAGGAGGAAGTTTCCGAAGTCGTTCCGGAACCGCTACCTGAAACCCTCCCTGAGACGGAGGAACCTGAGCCGATTGAGGAAGTTGCGGAAGCTCAACCCGTGGTCGAGGACACCGAAGCTGTTCCACCTTCACTTTCGCCCGAGATAGCGGAAGAACCTCCCGGGGAATCCGCTGAGGAGGA
>JACNJI010000060.1 GCA_014382645.1 Verrucomicrobiota bacterium
AAGTTTTCCATTGGGATTAGCACCGCATCAAACCCCCGCCTGTTTTTCACCTTCCTGTACAATGTCTTTAAAAATCATGCTTAACGGCGCTCGCGGTCGTATGGGTCGGGCCATCGCCTCCATCGCCGACGAAAAGGATTGTCAAATCGTAGCTGGCGTCGACTTGGGCGACGACCCTGCTGCCGTAATCGATGATTGTGACGTCGTGATCGACTTCAGCTTGCAAGAGGCCACCTTGCCCGTAGCCAAGTTGACCGCCGATCGCGGCAAGCCCATCGTGATCGGCACCACCGGCCAATCCGCCGAGGATCGCGAAGCCATCACCGCCCTATCCTCTCGCATACCCATGGTCTGGGCGGGAAACTTCTCAACCGGCGTCAATCTCCTCTTCTACCTCACCCAAAAGGCGGCCGAAATCCTCGATGCCGAATCCGATTTCGATCCCGAAGTCATAGAAATGCACCACCGTCACAAGCAGGATGCCCCGAGTGGGACGGCCGAACGCCTTTTGGACATTCTAAAGGAATCACGAAATTTGGTAGATACCGATGTCGCCCACGGTCGCCAAGGGATCACTGGCGAGCGTCCCGCTGCTCAAATCGGCTCCCATTCCCTCCGCGGGGGCGATGTTGTGGGCGATCACCTCGTCATGTTCGCAGGAATCGGCGAACGCCTGGAACTCACCCACCGGGCGACCGACCGCGTGATTTTCGCCGCAGGAGCCCTTCGTGCCGCCAAATGGGCGGTTACTCAGCCCGCAGGTTTGTACTCCATGCAAGACGTTCTGGGACTCACCGCATGAACCCGCTTCCTTCGTCCCAATTATTTATTTCCTTTTTCTTAGCTTTTTTCTGATGATAGCCACCATTCGCGGAATCCTCTTGGAGTGCCAAACAAACCTTGCGGTCATCGAAGTCGGAGGCATTGGCTACGAAGTAAACGTCCCGCTCACAACCTCGGAAAAGCTTCCCGCCCTAGGCAAGGAAATCAAGCTCCACACGCATGCCTCCTATCGTGAGGACGCTCAGACCCTGTACGGTTTCGCCGATCGCGAATCTCGCGACTTCTTTCGCCTCATCGTCGACAAGGTTTCCGGCATCGGTCCCCGAATCGCGATAAACCTGCTGGGCTCGCTATCCCTTCCCACTCTCAAGAGCGCGATTGCGGCAGGAGATATCGGGCTCCTCTCCAAAGCTCCCGGTCTCGGCAAAAAGACCGCCGAGCGCATCGTGGTCGAGCTAAAGGACAAGGTGCTGCCTGCAGGCTCGATGATCGCCGCTCCCGCCGGAACCACTGCCCCACCCTCTTCGCCCGGAGCCTATCAGGACGCCCTGACCGCACTTCTTACCCTCGGATACAAGGCAACCGACGCCGACAAAGCCGTCAGGCAGGCTGCCGACGCCCTAGGCGCCGAAGTCAGTACAGAGGAACTGATCCGAAAGGCCCTCGGTCGCTAAATTCCATTTGACGAACAATTTCCCGCCCATTCTTCAGAGGAAGGCCTTTCCATGCGCTTGACTGCGAATATTCAGGGACAGGATCTGATACTGGAATTCTCGTGCTGGCCAAGGCTTACTCGTAGTACCCGATCGCCTTGTCGTATTCGCCCTTGCAGAAGTAGGCTGAACCGATGTTGTTGTAGTTGGTGGTGACGGAGGGATGCTCCGCCCCAAGCGTCTTCAGAGAGATAGCCGAGTCTTTCAAGTTTGGATTATGTACTAGCTCGATGCAACAGTTTTGCCCACGGTGCAAACTTGGGAACTTTTTATGTCGGAGCAAATAGACTGTGAGTGAATGTGAAATCGTGGCAAAAGAGATTATTCGTCATAACTTGTTTGCTTGTGAAAGACGGGATGAAGGGAGTAGAGTCCAATAACTAACTTTTTCTTTGATTCTGTTTTTTATGAAAAGCCCAATATTGTTTGTTTCCATTTGGGTTAGCACCGCTGCTATCGCCTTCTGGCTGGGTACATGGTTTTCAAATAAAGATACTGCCTCCATTCAGGTTTCCGAGCGACAAACAGCCTCTAATTCACAAGTATCAGGAGATGGCGACTCCCTGAATTCCTCGAACATCGCTCCTTCCGGACTTGCCGTTGAAGCTGAAAACTCGATTTCTTCCGCAGCAGAAAATTCGGCTCAAACCGAAAAGGTGATCGCCTTGCCGCCTAACTTGCGAAGGGCCATGAAGGCAAGTGGGTTGGTGGAGCGCTTGGGTGCTTATCTTGATGCCGTCCGAGCCATGGACGCAGGGAATGCGAAGTTGGTAATCGCCGCATTTGAGGCTCTTCCTACAGGATATGGTCGGCATCTTGAGATGAAACTGCTTATGCGCAGTTGGGCGACCTTCGATCCCGTTGGAGCCCTCGCTTATGCAAATGAAAAATTAGACGCCAAGAGCGAACGGCGCTTTGCCGTTGCGGAAGCTCTGGCGGAATGGGCTTCCCTTGATTCGCAGGCCGCTTTCGAGTGGGCCAAGAACAACAATGACAATCAAACTGGTGACAACCCCCTACTTGCAGGAGTAATTAAAGGCGTGGCCGAAAAAGACTTGGAAGCGGCGACCGCTATGTTTTTCGAACTTCCGAATGGGAACGCTCGCTGGCAAGCCTCCAATCATCTCGTCCAGAAGTACGTCGAGCTTGGAGTGGACGAAGCCATCGCTTGGGCCGACCAAATTCCGCGAGACGAACAGAATTTCCGTGAGGTTCTGTTGGGCCAAATCGGTTCTCAAATTGCAAGAAAGGACCCCGGACGGGCGGCGGAATGGTCCGACACGATGGAAGCGGGAGACGGACGCAACAGGATAATCAACACCGTTCTCGGACAATGGGTCGGAAAGGATGCGAAAGCTGCAGCGGACTGGAGCGCCAAGATCGAAGACGTTGGCACCCGTCAGCATGCAATGACCCAGTTGACGAACTATTGGGCCGTTCGTGATCCTGTGGCCACGGCTCAATGGCTAAACGACTTTCCGCGATCAACTGAAATGGATCCCGTGGTTGGCACATTCGTATCGCGCATTTCGGGACGAGATCCTGCGGGGGCCGTGGATTGGGCTCGATCGATCGTGGATCAGAAGAAACAGGATACGGCTCTCCGGCAAGCCCTCACCGCTTGGCGTCGCATAGACAAGGTTGCTGCAGAGAACTGGACCAACGCAAACGCCCCTCACTTAAAGTAGGCCCCGCTTCCGATAAAAGGTAGTGGAGGTTAAGTTTTCGGCAATTAACCTCCACTACCTTTTATCGGAAGCGGGGCCTACTTAAAGGTAGT
>JACNJI010000058.1 GCA_014382645.1 Verrucomicrobiota bacterium
CCAAACGGCGAAGAGATGAAAACTCAAGTGGTTTCCTCGGTCGACTTACGACACCGATCAATCGTAACGGAGAGATCGCTCAACTTGGCTATGACAATGCCGCCGTAGGTGCGGATTGGATGCGGAAAGGACGCTTCCCCGTAATCATGTCAACCGCAGTGGAATATTGGCGGGAACCGTGGAAAGCGGGAGTATGCGAACCTCTGGCCACGCTTATTTATCTTTCCGATCGGGCCGTTCGCGGCATGATGAAAGACCCCGAGCGCTTTCCCGAAATATTCGCTCCCGACTCTCGTGTTCGTTTCTCGGGTTCAGAAAATCACCATGCTTGGATTGAAGCTGCCTACGATGCCTTGACCAACGCCGAATGGCTTCTGGCGGAAACTTCTGCAAGTTGGAATTGAGACGATTCAAGAGAAAACATCAGCTACCGAACTTTTCTTCGAACTCTTTTTCAGCTGCTTCGTCGCCGATGAGGATGATCTCGCCGTCTTCTGAGAAGGTATCGTTCGGGGAAGGGGTGATGATGGTTTTTGCCACGTGCTTAATGGCAACAATGCTGCAACCGGTCTTTTCGCGTATATTGCAATCCTTTACGGAGACGCCGACGAGGGCGGGAGGCGTCTTCTGGCTGAATACGTCTAGACCTTCCGTGACCATGAGGATTTCGGCACGGTTGAGGAGGTTGAAAAAGGTGTTTGCACCCATGTGGTCCTGCGACATGACGTAGTCAGCTCCCGCTCGGTGCAGAGGTTCCACGTTTCGGTGAAGGAAAGCTCGCGTGATGATTTGAATGTCCGGACGAAGTTTCCGGCAGTATATCGTGAGATAGATGTTGATTGCGTCACTGTGACTGGTGATCACGACGGCGGGAGCCTTGTTTATCCCGGCTCGCTCGAGGACAGAGCGCTCGGCAGCGTCCCCAAGTATGGCATCCTTGACTTTACTGGCCTTCACCTCGTCAGTCTCGACGACGCGATAAGGCACTTTGGTTTCTTCTAGGGCAGAGACCGTGGCACGGCCCACGCGTCCTGCGCCGATAATGATGACCGGTGAGTTGTTGGTCTCGTAGTGGCAGAATTTTTCGTCATAACTCGAGAAGTTGCTTTCCGTTCCGGCGAGAAGGATAACGGTGTGATTTGTCAATACGGCATCAGGATCGGGGTTGTCGAAGTGTCCACGTTCCCACATACCTACGACATTGACACCGAAGTCCTCGCGAAGCTTTGTTTCCTTGAGTGTAAGACCGACCAGTGGAGTGCCGTGAATGGTTGCTTCTGCGATAAGAACTTCGTCGAAAGAGCCGATTACGTGGGTACGCGTATCTGTACAGGAAATACGGCGGGCAAGAAATGTGCCCATCTGCTTGGCGTTGCGAATCACGTGATCAGCCCCGGCAAGGGTCAGTACGTCCTCGGAGCCGGCACGGGAACAATGGGCGGCGACAGTAACGTCGGGGGCGGCGTCTTTGGCCCGAAATGCAATGTTGACGTTGCGGATGTCGTCGTCGGTCGCGACGACCATGGCGGCATTGTGAATAGAGGCTTTATTAAAAGTTTCGATTTCATCCAAACTCCCGAGCATAACGGGCATGCCCATATCGTGAATATCAAGAGCCTCATTCAGCTTTTCCACAATGATAACGAAGGGGTAGCCGAATTGCCGGAGCTTTTCCATTAACGCGTGGCTTACGGAATCATAGTGAGTCAGGATTACATGCGGTTTCTCGACTGGGTCAAACTTTCGAGGTACGCGAGCTCCGGTTTGATACTCCATGAAGGGCTTATACAGAAACTCCATGAAGAAAAACGGAAGGACAATGAATAGGTAGATGACGCCCGTAAACATAACTACCATCGAGAAAATTCGACCACCGTCTCCGACAAAGTGAATGTCGCCGTAACCCAGGGTGGACATTGTGGTCAGCACCCAATAAAAACTTTCCACGAGGTTTATGTCTCGGGTTTCTCCAATTACAAGCAGTTCCGCCGACATCAAGTGCCTGTAGACCGCCATATGGACAGACACAAAGAAAAGCAGAATTAGGACGAACCAAAAAATGCGCGAGGCGTTGCGCGTTTTGTTGCGATGCTTAAAAACGCTTGGAATCGAATGAACGATGTTCTTCACAAAAGAAAGGTGTGATCAGAAAGACGATTTAATCATCCCTAAATAGAAGATCTAGTGGATGCATTACAAGTACGGAATGATTTCCTTTTTATGCATTTCGGATTGCTTGGAAGGGAAGGGTGCACCAACTTTTGATTGAATGCAGTGCTTTTCCTTTCTTTTTCTATTCTACTTATTAACGTCATCTGGGCTTTCCGGCGATGAACTGACATCGCCTCTGCCTTTCGACCGGCTCACCTTTCATAAAGGTCCCGAACCCTTGGGGAAAGGAGCCGTTACGAATGACTGGCCTCGTTTCAACGGACCTGCAGACAATGCCGTTTCGACCGAAAAACCCTTGATTAAGAAATGGTTGCCCGCAGGACCCACTCTCCTCTGGGAGGCAGAAAAAGGCGAAGGGTACGCCTCGCCGGGAATCAAGGGAGAACGGCTAGTCCTTTTTCACCGACTGAATGGAAAGGAAACGGTGGAGTGCCTTCATCCCGAGAGCGGCAAGCGCTATTGGAGTTACGAATACCCCGTAGAATACAGGGATCGCTACGGTTATTCAAACGGTCCCCGCACTAGCCCTGTCATTGATGGGGAGCACGTGTACCTGCACGGAGTAACCGCTTGGTTGACCTGCCTAAACCTCGAGACGGGAAAACTCATCTGGAATCGAAACTTGGCCGAGGAATTCGCCGTTCCCGAATACTTCTTTGGAAAAGGGTCAAACCCGATCGTTGCGGGTGACAAGTTGATCCTTAACATAGGCGGTTCGGAAGATCGGTGCGTCGTGGCCTTTGACAAGAAGACAGGCAAACAGGCGTGGATCGCAAAAGATTCCTGGGGTGCTAGCTACTCTTCTCCCACTCTGGCAAGGATCCATGGCAAAGAGGTCTGTCTCGTATTAACCGGAGGAAAAAGTCGTCCACCCAAAGGAGGGCTCTTGGTTCTTGATCCCAAAACAGGCGAGAAACTCGCTCGTTTCCCATGGCGGGCGGATAAAAAGCGCTCTTGCAATGCCTTGCCCTCCGGGGCCTGTGGCGAGAAACGGGCGGTCCCTTCCGCATGCCCGTGGTAACGGCGCGGTCTCTTCGAGCCTTCTCCAAACTTGCGCGCCCAGCCGTTCTGGCAGATGCCCTCCCTCACAACT
>JACNJI010000093.1 GCA_014382645.1 Verrucomicrobiota bacterium
TGGTCGCTAACCTCGACCGCATCCACGCCATTCTCGCGTAAAAGGCGGGCAGTGCCACCGGTGGAAAGAATGCGAAAGCCGAGTTCATCCACCAAGGTCTTGGCAAAGGGGAGAACTCCCGACTTGTCGCTTACTGATATAAGAGCCAAACGTTGCATCACGCCTCTTGTGCGACAGGTTGGCAAAGGAGCAAGCGTTTTTCGCAAAAAAACCTAAAATTTCGGCTAATTCACCATAAAAAGGATTGGCGTTACCTATTCCTTCGGTAATATTCATTTTTTTTAGAAAAACGTTTTGTGACCCAAGAAACCATAGAACTAGAGGGCCTTCGCGTAGTTTTGGACAAACTCGTTCACCACTGCGAGAACGTGAACCTGCCCGACACGCTCTCCCACGCTTTCATTTACTTCTTAAGCATCCACAACCTCTCCGACCGAACCGTTACCATTCTCGGTCGCAAATGGGTCCTTAATAACGACGACGACACCGCCACCGTCGTGGAGGGCGATAAGGTTGTGGGAGAAACTCCCGTCCTCGCAACCGGAGAAACCTTCACCTACAACAGTTATCACCTTACCCACATCGGTGCAATCGCTTCCGGATCCTTTCATGGCGTAGATGAGTTAGGTAATAAAATCCGCGTGCGAATACCAGATTTCCGCCTCGAGATTCCCGACGAGACCCGACCCGACCCAGCCCTTTCGTGAAACTCACGGATCTCAATCCCAGCGGCGGCATAGGCGCCAACAGTCTCCTCATCGAGGTCGGTCCCTTTCGCTTCGTCATCGACAGCGGACTACATCCGAAGCTAGCTGGAAACGAGGCAATGCCCAAGTTCTCACTGGTCGAACGCAAATCGCTCGACTTCATCGTCCTCACGCACTGCCACCTCGACCACTTGGGTTCCCTACCTGTTCTCTCTCGAGAAAACCCGGACACCCCCATTCTCGCAACTCAAGCCACTCGAGCTATTGCCAGACGGATGCTGAGCAATTCGGTAGCCGTGATGAAACGCCAGCGCGGCGAACTAAACCTGCCCGAGTATCCCCTCTATAATCGTGAAGACGTTTCCATTCTCAAGGATCGCTTCCAACTACTTGACATAGAGAAACCCTTCGCCATCGAAAAAGACGGTGAGACACTAGAGGTTACCCTTCATCACGCAGGCCATGGCGTTGGAGCGGCCTCCTGCTCCGCATCCCGAAACGGTCAAACGATCTTTTTTACGGGCGACGTCCTCTTCAACGACCAACGCATCCTCAAAGGGGCCAAACCACCTCTGAACCCGGTAGATATACTTGTAATGGAGACTACCCGCGGTCTCACTGCACGAGCTCCCGAAAAGCAACGCGAAGCCGAAATCGTCCGCGTACTGGAAGACATACGAAAGACCATCAAGCGAGGAGGTTCCGTTCTCATTCCGGTATTCGCCCTTGGCCGGATGCAGGAAATGCTCGTTGTTCTCGAAGAGGCTCGTCACCGTGGGGCCATCCCTCCCGCACCCGTATTTTGCTCCGGCCTCGGGATGGACCTCGTCAACTATTTTCACGAGATTTCCAAGCAGAGCCACGAAGTGAACTTCAGCCGAAAGGTGCTGAAAAGCCTAGGCGTTCGACCCGTAGCCCGTCGCATAGAACCGGGTCGCGAACCAAACCAACCCGGAATATACCTTGTTAGCAGTGGCATGCTGGTGGAAAACACCCCCTCCTACGCATTGGCCTCGGGGCTGCTCGGCAGTGACCGCAACACCATCATTTTCGTCGGCTACTGCGACCCCGACACCCCGGGCGGCAAGCTACTCACCAAGCAAAACGGACAGGATTTCACCTTCGAGGCGATTGACTACATTACCCCCGTCCGCGCTCGCATTCGCCAATACGACCTTAGCGGCCACGCCGACCGCGAAGAACTCTTGGCCCTCGCCAAAAAGCTTGAACCCAAGACGATTTTCCTTCACCACGGCGACCCCAAGGCAAGGGATTGGTTTCGAGAAGCCCTCGCCGACTCTCCCTCTCACGTCATAGACCCCGAACCACTTAAGCAATATGAAGCCTGACTCCGAAAATCACGGTTCTCTAGAGGAGCAACTCGAACAAGTGTTCGTCCGCCCCTCCGGTCGCGAAATCGATCAAATGCGCGAAGTAAGACTTGAACCCGGAATCGCTCCTCATGCCGACGGATCCGTGCTCGCCTCCTTTGGCGACACCCAAGTCATATGCGCCGTAATGATCGAGAATAAGGTGCCGAATTGGATGCAACGCCAGAAAGTGCAGGGCGGATGGCTTACCGCCGAATACGGGATGCTCCCCTACTCCACCCTCACTCGGAAGGATCGCCCCATAAGCAAAGGCCGTCAAGACGGACGGAACATCGAGATACAGCGCCTCATCGGCCGCTCCCTCCGAGCTGTCCTCGATCTAAAGAAGCTGCCCGAGAAAACCCTCTGGATCGATTGCGACGTGCTCCGGGCCGATGGCGGTACTCGTACCGCCTCAATCACAGGTGCATGGCTTGCCGCTCGCCTCGCCGTAAACAGCCTACTTGACAATGGAAAGCTCAAGGAAGATCCCATCCTCGATCACCTTGCGGCTATATCCGTAGGCGTATACCGCAATCGCTGTGTACTCGACCTCGATTACCCAGAGGACCGCGATGCCTCCGTCGATGCCAACGTGGTGATGACGGGGTCCGGCGAGTTCGTCGAAGTGCAATCCTCGGGAGAGGAAGCTACTTACACTCGAGCCCAGCTCGACGAACTTCTCACGCTTGCCGAAAAAGGAATCTCCGAACTCGTCGCCGCCCAGAAGACGATCCTGCAGTCTTGACGAATACCTCGACGCCCGGCACTCGCAACCGGAACGCTTCCGATTTACTCGAAGCAATGGAGTTCTTTTCCCAAAAACGGATTAAGAATTTCACCTTTGAGGTGCTTGCCGTGCTATTCCACCTGCCTAGCAAATAGAGAAAACATGCAGCTTTTCTTGTCGTTTCCAATTTACTCAAACCGCATTCGACGGCTTTCCTTGCTATGGGTAAGCCTTACCGCCTTTGCCTTCGGACTTGGAGCCCAGATCGATCTGGCCACCGAACTTCGCTACCGGGCTACCTTGTTCGAGAATTACGGGCTTTACGAAAAGAACAGGGAAAACACCGACTCCTCCGAACTAGAACATGAGTTTCGGGCCGACATCTCCTTGGCCAAGGAACGTCACCTCATGGAACTTCGTCTGGGTCGCCGCATAATCGACGAGGGCG
>JACNJI010000057.1:77-3240 GCA_014382645.1 Verrucomicrobiota bacterium
CGAGATCTCGCGGTGCAGACGGAGGAGATTCTCCGAATCGAGGATACCAATGGGGACGGCAAGGCCGACAAATCGGTCGTCATCGACAAGGACTTGGCTTCCCCCGTTACGGGTATTGCGGCTGGTGTGCTTTGGTCCGAAGGAGCGGCCTATGCGACGGTGGAACCGGATGTATGGAAGTACGAGGATTCCGATGATGATGGAACGCCCGACAAGAGAACGCTCATCAGTCGGGGCTACACTATACACATTGGACAAGGGGGGCACAATGTATCCGGTCTGACCATGGGGCCTGACGGGCGAATCTATTGGTCGGTCGCGGACAAGGGAATCAATGCCACTGGCAAGAACGGTGAACATTTCTTTTATCCTGATCGCGGGGCCATCATGCGATGCGAACCCGATGGGTCTCGTCTCGAGACCTTTGCTCTTGGCGTACGTAATGGTCAGGAACCGGTCTTCGACGAATTCGGCAATCTCTTCAGTGTGGACAACGACGGAGACTATCCCGGAGAGCGCGAGCGTTTCATTTACATCGTGGAAGGGGGTATGACTGCATGGCGTCTTCATTGGCAATGGCATGGCTACCAAGACTTCGCAAAGATATCCGGCGAGAAACCCTACAACGTATGGATGCAGGAAGGTTTCTTTCGTCCCCGGTTTCCCGGACAAGCCGCATTCATCATTCCACCGCTTGCAAGCTATTCTAATGGACCTTGTGGTTTCGCTTACAATCCCGGCACCGCTCTCAACGAAAAATACCGAAACTTCTTCTTTCTCGCACAAGGTCGGAAACTGTCTGCGTTCAAGGTGCGTCCAAAGGGGGCGGCCTTCGAGATGTTTGATGAACAGACCATTCCCGGGTGTAGTAGCAACACCGGGCTCGCGTTCGGGCCTGACGGAGCCCTCTACGTCACGGACTGGATGAACGGTCCGAGCGATCGCGGTCGCGTGTGGAAGGTGGATGATCCGAAAGCAGCCGATTCACCGATTCGAAAAAGGGTCCGCGAAATTTTATCGAAAGGCATGAAGAAGCGGACCATCGACGAACTGAGCGGATTCCTGCGGGAAGATGATTTTCGAATCCGCAAGACCGCTCAGTTCGAACTCGTTCGACGAGGTGATGAGGGTAGAAAACATCTCCTCGCCAGCACTCGCCAAACCGAACACAGGTTAGCTCGCCTTCATGGCATTTGGGGCTTGGGGCAAGTGGCCCGTGGTTGGCCCGACAACGCAAAAGGTGATCCCGAGGCCATCAAGCCTCTCCTCGAACTGCTTGCCGCCGAAGACGAGGAAGTGCGAACCCAAGCCGCGAAGGTGCTCGGTGAGTCCAAGCACTTGCCTGCGGCAACGCCGCTGATCGGTCTACTGGAGGACGAATCCATTCGGGTTCGCTTCCACGCCGCCAACGCGTTGGGTAAACTGCAGGATACTCAAGGCGTTGAGCCACTCTTGGCATTGATTGCGGAAAACAACGACGAAGATGCCTTTCTTCGTCATGCCGCAGTAATGGGTTTGGTGGGCTCAACCAAGTCAAACGTCAAACCCTTGCTCGATGCCGCTAAAACTTCCGAATCCTCCGTCCGCCTCGCTGCAATCCTCGCTCTTCGCCGCCATGCCCATCCAAGCATAGCGTTGTTCCTCAAGGACGACGATCTTTACCTCGTGACCGAAGCGGCCCGAGCGATTCACGACGACTTCTCCATCCCCGACGCTTTACCGGCCTTGGCCGAAATCCTGGATCGTCCGGATTTGGCGGGTGAACCTCTGCTCAGGCGGGCAATCAATGCAAACTTCAGAGTCGGCCGCTCATCCGACGCCGAGCGTCTGGCCCGCTATGCCGCCAAGTCAGATGCCCCTGAAAATATGCGAACCACCGCCTTGGCCTGTCTCGCTCTTTGGGCACAACCTCCTGTGCTCGATGCCGTGGAAGGGCGTTATCGTCAATATCCACCGAGAAATCCGAAGCCGGCCGCAAAAGCCTTGGCCAAGGTGGCGGACGAATTGGTCGCCAATGCATCCGCCAAAGTGTTGACAGTGCTTGCTCGAGCCATTGAGCGCCTCAAAGTGGTCGATCTCCTCCCCGTTGTGCATGCAGCCTACGAATCCGAAAAAGCTACCGCTTTTCTACAGGCTCAACTTCTGGAAACCATGGCGGAGATGAGCGACCCCGACTTAGGTGAATTTGTGAAGGCAGCCTTGACATCCAAGGATGCCCGCTTGCGGGCGACCGCTCAGAAGAGATCTTGGGCAGCTGGCTTATCCGGCATCGAGGTATTTGCCAAAGTTCTTCAATCCGGCAGCCTGCCCGAGAAACGTTCCGCCCTCGACAACCTCGCCCAATCCGCGGACGGCCAAGCGGATGCCTTGCTTGCCAAACAGTTTGCGAAGGTCGACCCCCGGCTCGAGTTGGATCTTCTCGAAGCAGCCCGCACAGCCAAGGGACCGGTCGCAAGACACAAAGCCAAAGCTCTCGATGAGGCATTAGCCGCCAAAGGCCCATTGGGGCCGTTCTCCCCCACCCTGCGTGGCGGTGACTCGGACGAAGGAAGGAAAGTCGCCATGGGACACCCCGCGGCCCAATGCATACGTTGCCACAAGATCGGATCCACAGGCGGAGTGCTGGGGCCGGATCTTTCCAAGGTAGCTTCTCGCTTGTCGTCCGAGAAGATTCTCGAGTCTCTGGTTAATCCGCAGATCGAGCTGGCCGAGGGGTACGGCTTGCTTGTGGCCACTTTGAAGGATGGATCCACCGTTGCCGGCTCAATCGTGAAGGCCACCCCAAAGAGCTATTCCTTCCAGTCCCCCGACGGGAAGGAATCAATGCTCGACCGTTCCCTGATTGCGGAAGAGGTTCTGACCTCTCCCATGCCTCCGACGGGAGTCATTCTCACCAAGGTTGAAATGCGCGACCTCATAGCCTACCTCATCACCCTTAAATAAAATGAAAGCCCGCCTCGTTCTCGCCTGTCTTGCCACGGGAGCTCTTTTTGGAAAACCCGAGGGCAAGCCCAATGTCCTTCTGCTCACGATCGACGACTTGAATGACTGGGTCGGTTGCCTCGGGGGCCATGCTCAGGCTTCCACCCCCAACCTCGACCGCCTCGCCAAGCGGGGCATGCTCTTTACCAACGCCCATTGCCAAGCCCCAATCGGCAACCCC